>JAPLOC010000510.1 GCA_026692825.1 Planctomycetota bacterium
GCGACTGGTTCATCTCGTCGACCAAAATGTCGAGGACCATCAGCAAGGTGTGGTCGTGCGTCGCCACTTGATCAATGGCCCGTTCCAACTCGAACTCCTCATACGAAGTCACGTTGGACTTTGTGAAGTAAAAGGCGATCGAATCGCTTTCGCGCGGCAGTCCCAGACAAACGACCCACGGCTCCCGGCCGATTTCGTCGTGACAGATTTCCTGAATCGGGCCGGCGTAGGACCGCATCTGGGCGATCCGCGGATAGAAATTCACGGTCATGGCACTCATCGCCAGAAGTGCGAACGCTCCCGCCGACCCCCAACGGGTGTGAATCGAGTGCCTGTCGCGCGACAGCGGGAGGAAGATCACCAGTCCACACACCAGAAGCCCGGCCCAGACCGCGAATTTTCCCAGAACACTGGCCTCGGGAAGCAGAAGATCAATTCCCGCGGTGATGACTGCCGCCGCGCAGAACGTCACGCACAGATCGCGCGGCGATTTCTCCCGCACATAGGCGACAAACCGCCGGGTCGAATCCCCAGCGAGAATCCCCGCGATCCCCGACCCCATCGCCAGACACATCGGCGGAATCATCGGCAGGATGTACGGCGGGAGTTTGCACCGGGCGGCCGAGAACAGTGTGAACGTCCAGCTCGCCGCCAGGATCAGGAAGCCAATGTCCCAGTTTCGCCGCTGACGGACTGCCGGCTCTTCACCCCAAAAGTAGGAGACCACCGCCGGCAGCAGAATGGTGCCCGGGAGCATCGCCCCCAACAGGATCGGCACATAGAAATAGAACGGCTCCGCATGTTCCAGACCCGACACAAACCGCTCGACATGGTGCTTCCAGATAAACTCCGACAGCGCCTCGGGAACCACCAGATGCAGCGCCACGAACCACGGAATCGCAATGCTCGCGACAATCCCCACGAACAGAAAACGCAACTTCCAGGGGAGTTGAGGCAGTTTTCCCGTCAGCCACAATGACAGCACAAGCGGGGGCAGACACAGCACCATCGCGACCGGCCCTTTGGTCAACACTCCCAGACCGACCGAAATCGCGGCGAGTAGCCAGTACCCAATCCGGATCTTTTCCCCCCGGCACGCGACATACGCCGACAAGACGCCGATCGTCGTCCAAGTCGTCAACAGCGTGTCCATGAACAGAAATCGTCCCGAGAGCATGAAGCCGGCGCAGCACAGCGTCATCACGCTCCCGAGCCAGGCCGATCGTGTCCCCACAATCTGCCGCCCCAACAGAAACGTGGCGATCACCGTCAACAGCGTCGCCAGTGCCGGGACCAGATGCGCCGCCGCTTCGGTTTCGCCAAACGCCTGGTAGCTCGCTGCCGCGCACCAGTACAACAGCGGCGGCTTGTCGAGATACGGCAGGCCATTCCGCCGGGGGACAATCCAGTCACCCGAATCGACCATCTCCCGCCCGATCTGCGCGTAGCGGCTCTCATCGGGATCCATCAGTGGATACGACAGCCGGGTGAGCAGCATCAATGACGCGATGACAATCAGCGAGACCAGTGCCGCCACATCGCCCCACGCCGATTTCGGCGTTGCTTGTTCCGTCCCGGAGACCGGTTTGGAAAACGCCACTTTCGACCACCAGAAGCGAACCAGTGTCTGAAACACCGGGGGAATGTGCCAGATCGAGACTTTGCTCTCGCCACCGGGACGCGGTCGGTGCGTGACCCCCGCCTCAGCGATCGTCAGTCCCGCCTGCCGGGCTTTCGCCAGCAGCTCGGCGTTGAAGAAGAACCCCTGGCATTCCAAGCCTGCCGAGTTGACCCAGTCGCGACGGAAGATCTTGAGCGCGCAGTCGCAATCGCGAACGCGGGTTCCCAACATCGCGCGAGCCATCACATTGAAGCCGCGAGAATACAACTTGCGCCGCCACGGATCCTGCCGATCGACCCGGTACCCGCAGGCCAGGTCGTGGTCGACGCTCAGTTTCAGCAGCTTTCCGAGATCCCGAAGGTCGAATTGACAGTCGGCGTCGGTGAACGCGACGAGCGGAAATCGCGCTACCTGAAATCCACGGCGGAGCGCCCCGGCGTAGCCCACGTTTTTCTCGAGGGACACCACGCGCACTTGAGGCAGCGACTGAGCCGTCTCTCGGGCGACACGGGCTGTCTGATCGGTGCTGCCATCGTCGATGACAACGACTTCAAATTCGATTCCCAGAGAAGTCAGCGCGTCGACAGCCTCGACGATCGCCTGCTGAATCACAGGCTCTTCGTTGTGTGCGGGGAGAACCAGGGTGAGGGCATGGGTAACGGGGTGAACGGGCGGGTGATCGCCTGGTTCGAAGTCACTCGCGGCGGTTGGCATCGCATCCATGCTGATGTTCTGGGTTCTGGTGACGGAATCTCGATCGAATGGATCGAGGCGCAACCGATCATGCCGCGGCTCTTCGCCGGGGTGGGAGTTCAATCGTTTCCGGAATCACGCCGGTTCCGTCCGCGCGCTCCAGAGTCTCGGGAATCGCTGTGAGTACGCGGTCGGCATATCCTTGTGGATGCAGCCGATGCCAGCGCCACGCCGTTTCCACTATTTCACGCAAACTGGAATGTCGCGGAGTCCAGTCGAGCAATGTTCGAGCCCGTTCGAATCCCGCATACAGGGCGGCGGCATCGCCCGGTCGTCGCGGGGTCTCGACCGCCGGGATGGGGGCTCCGGTCACCTCGCGACACATCTCAATAACTTCCCGGACACTATACGGTGTGCCACTCCCGAGGTTGCAGACGCGAGTTTCGCCCACGGCGATCCGTCCGAGTGCCGACAGGTGCGCCTCGGCCAGATCTTCAACATGCACATAATCGCGGACACACGTTCCGTCCGATGTCGGGTAGTCGGTGCCACAAATCTGCAGGTTCGGGCGTTTTCCCTGCGCCACTTCAAGAGCGGCGGGAATCAGATGCGTTTCGGGGGTGTGATCTTCGCCCAGATCACCCGCGTTGTGCGCGCCGGCGGCGTTGAAATAGCGCAGGACGATGCACCCCAGTCCGGTCGCGCGGGCGCAATCGTTGATTGCCCATTCCATCGCCAGTTTGCTGCGGGCGTAGGGATTGATGGTGGTGGTCGCAGACTCTTCGTTGACGGGAACCGTGGAGGGATTGCCGTACACCGTGCAGGAGCTCGACACAACCAGTCGACCGATGCGGTGGCGGGTCATCGCCTCGAGCAATGCCAGACTGTGCGTGAAATTCTGGCGATAGTACCGCAGGGGTTCGCGGACGGAGTCCCCCACATTCGCGACTCCCGCGAAGTGAACGACGGCGTCAAACCGAGCTTGTGCCAGTGCTTCGTCGAGCGCGTCGGCATCGGCCAGATCCCCGACATACAGGGGAGAATTTCCCACCGCCGCCGCGTGCCCCGCCGAGAGGTTGTCGAACACCCAGGGATCGTGTCCCGCCTGACGAAACCGGCGCACGGCATGACTGCCGACGTAACCGGCTCCTCCGGTGACAAAAATCCGCATGGACGAGATCCTTCTCGTGTGTCTGTCGTCAGTGATGTTGGGGAGAGAGTGTGGGACGATTTCCTGGGCCACCCGGTCGATTGCGCAGCCGACCGCGTGGAGGGAAATGCTCCAGACCGCCGGCTTCTATCAGATCCCCCAACTCTCCACAACACCGGATTTTTCGTTTTCGCTCTGTTCCAGTGATTGCTTGGTTCTTCGCTTTGATGGGACGATCGCCTTATAATCCGGGCGTCTGAAACCCCGAGCCGCTCGTGTCAGGAAGCGGTAGTCGATGACTGCTTCCTGATGGGCGCGGCTCGGATAAAGTGTTGCGCTTTCCATGCAGTTGAGTCGAACCTTCCAGCCGTTCCTGTCACCCCCCCGGCGTTTGTTCCGTGCCCGAAACCTCCGCGACTCTTGAACTGCCGATCGATCGCTGCGCCGAGCCAGCCGCTGCACGCACCTGCCGACTGGTCACGCTGGGATGTAAGGTCAACCAGTACGAGACACAACTGGTGAAAGAAGGACTGGAACGCAACGGGTATCGCGAAGCACTGGGCGACGAGCCGGCGGACCTGTGTCTGGTGAATACCTGCACCGTCACCGCCGAGGCCGATTCCAAAGCCCGCCAAACCATCCGGCAGCTCGCGAAACACAACCCGGGGACGTCGACCGTTGTTTTCGGCTGTTACGCGACGCGGGCCGAAGGGGAACTGGCGCAGCTTCCCGGTGTGGCGGCGGTCGTGACCGACAATCGTGAACTTCCTGACGTGCTTCAGCGATTCGGCGTCTACGACTGGCCCGGTGGAATCAGTCGGTTTGACGGACACAGGCGGGCGTTCGTGAAAGTGCAGGATGGGTGCATTCTCAATTGCACCTATTGCATCATTCCACAGGTCCGCCCTGGACTGCGCAGCCGGGAACCGGGTGAGATTCTGGCGGAGGTTCGTCGACTGGTCGACAACGGCTATCGCGAGATCGTTCTCACGGGAATCCACCTGGGGCATTTCGGTGTCGAGGCAACCCGTGGTCGGTCGGGTCGGGCTCCCTATCGGTTGTGGCACCTGTTGCGCGCGATCGATGCTCTGCCAGGAGACTTTCGCGTCCGACTGTCGAGCCTCGAAGCGGCCGAGGTGGGAGACGACTTCATCTCGGCGGTCGCCGACTGCGAGCGGCTCTGTCCACACTTCCACCTGTGTCTGCAAAGCGGATCGAATGATGTCCTGTTGCGCATGAAACGGCGGTATCGGACAGGGCGATTTCTCGAGAAAATTGAACGGATTCGCGAGGTCTTCGATCAGCCGGCGTTTTCGACCGATGTCATCGTCGGGTTTCCGGGGGAGAGCGACGCCGACTTCGCCGCCACGCTCGCCACCTGCGCGTCGGCTCGGTTCATGAAGATTCACGCGTTTCCATTCAGCGCCCGCAAGGGGACTCCCGCGCACGATTTTCCCGGTCAGATCTCGGGTGAAGTCAAGAAGGATCGGCTGGGGCAACTGGGAGAACTGGAAGTGAAGTTGCGGCGACAGTATCATGAAGTCCTGCGTGGTCGCCGACTGAAGGTGCTGGTGGAAGCCCGTCCGGCGAAGCACGCGGGCTGCGTACAGGGCACTGCGTGCCGGTACGTCGCTGTGGAGTTTCCCGGTAGTCCTTCCGACATGGGTCGGCTGCTGGAAGTCGAGGTCACAGAGGTCCTTGACTCGTTTCTGTCGGCTTCGCGAGTGGAGAATCGCGCGTGAGTTCCAGCGAGTTCACACCCCGGTATCTGATTCTAGACAAGCGCGGCGAAACCGTGATCGCGACGATCCGCGTGACGACGCTGACCGAGGACATGAACCTCGAACAGTTCGGGCACGAATTGTTCGCCCTGGTGGAACAGTTGGGCTGCCGCAAGCTGGTGGTCAGCATGCAGGACGTGCAGATGATCACCAGTGCTGGTCTGGGCAAGATGATCGCGCTGCATCGCAAAATGCACCGGGTGCAGGGGGTGGTCGTCTTCTGCCATGTGCAGCACGCGGTCGAAGACATTCTCCGGACCAGCCGGCTGATCACTTATCTCAGCGTCCAACCCGACATCGAGTCGGGGGTGGCCGCTGTTGCCGGTTGAACGAATCGCGACGGACTTTCAACAGGAATCGGGCAATGTCAGGCCAGGGATCGCGGGCGGTGTTGATTGATTTCGAGGGGATTGACGGGTCGGGCAAAGGGACACAGGCCCGCAGATTGTGCGAACGACTGGCCGCCGAACGGGTTTCGTGCGCGTTGATCAGCTTTCCGCGGTATGGCGAAACGCTGTTCGGCAAAGCGGTGGGGGAATTCCTGAACGGTCGATTCGGGGCGCTGGACCAGGTCCATCCGTTTCTGGTCTCGCTGCTGTTCGCCGGTGACCGGTTCGAGTCGAAGGGGCTGCTCGAACAGGCACTGCTGAATAACCAGGTGGTGGTACTGGATCGCTACGTCCCGTCGAATATCGCGCACCAGGCGTCGAAGTGCCCGGAGGGTGAGCGCGGTGAACTGGTCGAACGGATCCTCAAGATCGAACATGAACTGTACGGAATGCCGCGGGCCGACCTGGTGTTATTGCTCGATCTGCCGGTGGAACGGGCGCAAGAGCTGATCGCGCTCAAAGCGAAGCGTGACTACACCGACCGGGCGGCGGACATTCAGGAAGCGGACGCCCGCTACCTCTCCAACGTGCGCGAGGTGTATCATGGCCTGGCGCGCAGCGAGCCGGGCTGGCGGCGGATCGATTGTGCGACCAGCGAACGCCTCTTGTCGATCGACGAGGTTCATGCCGCGATCTGGAACGCCGTCGCCCCCAGGCTGCCCACACTCGCCCGATCGGTCCCCTCGTGAAACTCAAGCGGCTCCCTGAAGATTTCCAGGTTGTGGAACTGACCGATGTGGTTCCGACCGGAGGTGACTACGCCCTCTATCGGCTCACCAAGCGGTCGCTGGGGACACCCGAGGCGATCGATCGGCTGCTGACCCGCATGAAGGTGCAGCGGCATCGCATTTCCTATGGCGGCCTTAAAGACAAGCACGCCCACACGACGCAGCACATCACGATTCGTTTCGGTGCCCCGCACGGCCTGGTCCACAAAGAGATTGAACTCGATTATCTGGGGCAGATGGATCGCGCGTTCACCCCGCAGCACATCGCGGGGAATCGCTTTCGAATCGTGATTCGCGATCTGTCTGCGGTCGCGCTGGACCGCGCCCAGTCTGCGCTTTCGGAAGTCGCCGCATCGGGGTTTCCCAACTATTTCGACGACCAGCGGTTTGGGTCGCTGGGCGCGTCGAATGATTTCGTCGCGCGAGCCTGGTGCCTGGGGGAATACGAACGCGCCCTGTGGCTGGCACTCGCGGATCCGAATTCGGATGACCGAAAGGAAGAAAAGGAACAGAAGGCGATTCTGCGAGAGCATTGGGGGAAGTGGCGTGACTGTAAGGCGGCGCTCGAACGCTCGAACCGCCGCAGTATTGTCACGTATCTCGCCGACAAACCGCCTGAGAGTCCCGATTATCGCGGAGCGTTCGCCCGATTGCGGGTCGACATGCGGGGACTTTATCTGTCGGCGTTTCAAAGTCATTTGTGGAACCAGTTGCTCAGCCAGTCGCTGTGCGACACGGTCCCGGTCGAACGCCGATTCCCCGTCGAATTGAAAACCGGACCGGTCCCGTTTTTCCTGCATCTGGATCCCGGTCCCCAGCTCGATCGGATCGAGGCGGTCGTCCGGGCGAATGGATTGGAACTGCGTGAACTGCGGGTGAAGCATCCGCGGGACAGCTTTTTTTCGAAGGGGTCGCGGCCGGCGATCATTTTGCCGTCCGAAGTGAGTGAATCGTCGGAGGGGGACGATTTGTACCCTGGCCGAAAGAAGATCGCGTTGTCGTTCGAATTGCCGCGCGGTTCGTACGCGACCATGCTGGTGAAGCGGATCACCGAATGCTGACCGTGCTGTATGAAGACAACCACTGTCTGGCGGTCCTGAAGCCGGCGCGGTTGTTGACCATGGGGGATGACACGGGGGATACCACGCTGGTCGATCTGGCTCGCGACTATTTACGGCAGAAATATTCCAAGCCGGGGAATGTGTTTGTCGGCGTGGTCCATCGGCTCGATCGACCGGTTTCGGGGGTGGTGCTATTCGCCCGTACCAGCAAAGGGGCGGCACGACTTTCCGAGCAATTTCGACTGGGGACGGTGGAGAAGAAGTACCAGGCGATCGTGACGGGAAAGCTCGAAGGAGAGCTGGTTGAGTGGCGCGACTGGCTGTTCAAGAACGAGCGGACGAACACGGTTCAATGTATCGCCGAGGGAACGCCTGGCGCGCGGGAGAGTCTGTTGCGCTGCCGACGGCTACGGCAGATCGGTTCACGTGTCCTGCTGGAAGTGACACCGATAACGGGGCGAAGTCACCAGATCCGGGCGCAGCTCGCGGCACGGGGCTTGCCCATCGTGGGGGATGGCAAGTACGGCTCGCGGGTACCGTTCCATGAGGGGTGTATCGCGCTGCACGCGACATCGCTGACGTTCCAGCATCCGACTCGGGAGGAGAGAATCGAAGTGAATTCGCCGCTGCCGTCAAATTGGTTCTGAGAATTTAGCCCGCACTCTCCGAGTGCGAACTCCGTCAGGGCTTTGCCTCTTCGCCGGGACTCTGGCCATTCCGCGACACCCCTCGTTGTGTTGTTTCTTGATGGTTTAAGCGTCGTTGTGAGTCCTGGGCCTGCCCCCAGTCATCGACAAAAATTCATCGTTTCCACCCCATCCGGCTGTCGATGTAATCCCTACGCTCGGACCAGGTGGAACAAACGGGTTTCGCTGTCGGTGCCGATTTCCGATTTTCAATGGCCTGGTGAGTCGCATCCATGGGGCGCTTCCCGCGGATCGTACGATGGTTCGTCGTCCTGGCGGCCTTGATCGGGGTGGGAATTTGGCGCGCCTCGGCTCGACAAACCACCGGTTCGGAATCGGGCCGTACGATGGTCAGTCAGGCCGATCACGATTCTCCCCCCAGCCGACCTTGGCGGATCGCCACCTGGAATATCCACGGTGGAAAGGGGATGGATCGCAGACTCGATCTGGGTCGAATTGTGGATGGGTTACGCGGGTACGACTTTGTAGGGCTTAACGAAGTCCGTGGTCCAGCCAACCCTTGGGACTTCGATCAATCCAAGATCCTGGGTGAACGGCTGCACTCTGGCTGGCTCTTTCTCCCCTATGAACGTCGATTCTGTCACGATGACATCGGGAACGGCGTTGTCGGGCAAACGGCCGTCACGAACTGGATTCGGATCCCGTTGCCCAATACATGCGTCAAAGGGCACGGAAACGTCACCCTGCTGACCACCCGCCACTTTTCCCAAGACGTCCATGTTCTCGTCACGCACATCGATCACAAGACCGATCGGGTCTTGCAGTTGGCGGCGGTCGGGGAAATCTTCGACTCACTGGTCCCGCCGGCAATTTTGATGGGGGACTTGAATACTCGTGCCGACGATCCGACCCTGGCCAGAATACTGGGGCAGCCGGGCGTTGTGGAACCGCTTTCTGCGCTGGGGAAACAACAGCCCGATGCACAAATCGACTGGATTCTGGTCAAGGGGCTGGCGTGTCTCGATGCGGGTTTCGAGGACAGCGGTGCCTCGGACCATCCCCTGATTTGGGTGGAATTGACGCCGCTTAATGAGCCGGCGGCAACAGCCGCCACCCCAGCGAGCGCAATTCAGGCCGCTACGATGCCCCATCCCGAACAACGCCGACGTTAAAATCCTGCCGGGAGCAAAACTGTGATTTTTCGCGGCTCCTTCAAAATGTCTTAACGCGAACCGTGAGGAGTATCGCCTGCAAGCGGGCTGTTGATGTTTTAGACGGGATGAAAGAGATGAAGAGGATGGGCAGGATTGCGGAGGCGACTGTCGTCCGTGGGGATTGGTCGTTTTTCGACGTCAGCCATATCCAGAGAGCAGGAATGGCGCGCAACTCCATCCTGTTCATCCCTTTCATCCTCTTCATCCTGTCAAATTCTTTCCGTCCGTCTGTCGTAGGCTCTCGGTAACGTGGATTAAAATCCACGCGACCCTCCCCCGCTCGCACCTGCCGCGCGACATCCGTAGTAGCGAGTACCTGGCAGGAAACAGAGTATCAGTAACAAGGTCTGGAAATTGGGCAATTCGACCTTGCAAACTTGTCTTGACCCCCGCCCCGGAATCGATCAACTTCCGCAGTTCGCGCGAAACCGATTTTTTCATCCGCAGAACTTGCGAAGGCCGGGTCATGGACGACCGTACCCCCACGAACTCTCTCGGACGCAACTTCACGTTGCTCCTGGTCGCCTACTGCCTGTTCTTTTTTGGGTTGTCGCTCGTGGGGGGGCGCCCGCTGACAATGCACGAGGCGGTCCTTCCGGAAACGTCGCGCGAGATGGCGCTCGATCACGACTGGATTATCCCCAAGAATGGCGGTCGTCCGTGGATGGAGAATCCGCCGTTGCCCCAGTGGATTACGGTCGGAATCGGCACGCTGCTTGGCGGCTGTGACCGTGTTTGGGTGACCCGGATCGGTCCTGGGCTGGCGGCACTGTTGGCGGTATGGCTGACCGCGAACATGGCGGCTGGTTGGTTTGGCCGAAACATTGGACTGCTCTCCGGTCTGATTCTCGCCACAACCTACGAATTCACGCAGTACGCCTGGCTCGCGGAAGACGAGATCTTTTTGTGCGCCCTTTGCACCCTGGCGGTTCACGCCTTCGTGCGCATCGAGTTTTTCCGTGGCGATTCCGCCCGGGAGGGAAGCCGAAATCCGTTCGCTGGCCGGCCAATGAGTCTGCTCTGGCTCTGTGTTGCGCTGGGGATGACGAACTTCGCCAAAGGGATCTTGTTTGGAGCGGTGATGGCGGGGGTTCCCATGGTGGCGTTCCTGCTGTGGAATCTCGACTTTCGGCGAATCACGTTCTACACGTGGTTTTGGGGACTTCTGGTGTTCGTCGCGATCATGGCGGCCTGGCCCCTGGCGGCGATGTGGCGACTCCCGGAGGTGGTCGATCTCTGGCACTACGACCACGTCGGCCGACTCGACGGCTCGTATGTCGATATCACCGAGCCATGGTGGTACTACCTGAAAGTGCTGCCAACCAATCTCGCTCCCTGGATCGCGCTCGTGCCAGTCGGACTCGCACTCAGTTGGAAAGCGGCTTCGAAGGAACGCTATTCCCCAGAGCGATTCTTGTGGTGCTGGGCGATTCTGCCGATCGTGGTGTTCTCCATCCCCTCGGGCAAGCACCATCACTATCTGTTGCATTGCACCGCCCCCTGGGCTGTTCTGGTGGCCAACAGTCTGGGCTGGCTGCACGCGAAGATTCAGGCGTGGCCGGCGCGCATGCGAAACCCGTACAACAGCCTGCTCACGCTGGCGCTCCCTGGCGAAGTCGCGCTCGTTGCGCTCGGTTCGAAGATTGTCGGACCTTCCTGGCTGCTTCCTGCGTTGCTTGTGGGGTGGCCTCTGCTGGCGTTTGGGTTTTCGTGGTGTACGTCCCATCCCCGGCCGGCGGTCGCGGCCGGCGGGTTGCTGGCGACGGTGACTTTCGGGTTCGGTTGCGGTCACCTCTATGCGGCGAAATACGCCGACCAGTGCATTCAGGATACGGTCTTTCTGCAATCCATCCCACAGGCAGTACCCGTCGACGAACCGGTGCTGGTCAATGCCGACCTGAAGTGTCTCGACGAATTCCGGATTCAATTCTATTTGGGAAATCGTTCGCGAGTTCTGCACAATCTCACGTTCCTCGGCGACGATACGCTGCCGACGACTGTCTATTTGGTTTCGAGAGCCGAGCATCTCGACCAGTTACGCGAGTACGGCGAGGTCGAACAGCTTGGTCAAAGCGCCCGCAGCCGACGGGAGAAATCGACGGGCAGCCGGCTGACGCTGTTTCGCCTGCGACTGCGTGAAGATTTGCCCCGGTATTCGACGGTGGGAGTCCATGTCACCCCCATGCAGTCTCAGTCGCGTGAACCTGGGCCATTCCTGGGGCGAACCCCAGTCGAAACTATGGTGCGCTGAAGGCCCCAGATTCTCGATTCCCCGCGCACAGTCAATCGTTGGGGGGGGCTATTGAGAACGGTTTTTTCGGGCAACCTGTCGGCCCTTCAGGCGGATGACTCCCGGTTTGAGTTCGACGGTCTCGAGGACTCGGTCGACCTTGTCGTCGCTCTGCGATCCATCGTCGATCTCCAGGAGATCGACCACCAGAACTTCGTGTCCGTCGATCTGCCGCCATTCGGCGCGGCGGTTCTGGCTCCGAAGCTGGCGGACCAGCGGTTCTAGTATTGAAGCGATGGGGAGAGGGATCCGGCCGTCACGCAACGTGTCGACCTCGAGAGCCAGCAAATGATCGTCGGTCACCCAGGCTTTCACGGTTCCACTGGCGACGGTCGTCACAACGTCATGGCGATATTGGCAGGCGATTTCAAACTGTCGATCGGAAAAGTGAACCCGCGGCCGCCCCAGCTCTTTGGGGAGGAGCTGGCTGTGTTTGCGTTCGAGTTCGTCGGCGAGCCAGGCATTGACCTGCTCTTCGGTAAAATCCGCTTCAAACGTCGGTTCATTCCGGACTTCGTCAGCGAACTGCATGACCCGCTGGGTCATCGTCTTCGAGAGTTTCCGAACTGAGTCGGAATCGGGTGGGAGCTGACTGGCGGAATGGTAGAACGGGGGTTCCCAGGTGATCGCCCACCAGGCGAGGGCGGTGAGTGCGACCACGGCAGCAGCCACGGCCCCCAGGATTTTGCGACGCAGCGGCATGGGGCGACTCCAGAATGGGGGGAAGCAGGACCGTACGCCATCGCGGAAGGAATCGTACGCCGTCATGTGGAACAAGGGCAATATGGATTCAATGCGACTGAAACCCGCCCGGCGGCGCGAAAACGATGAAATTCGGAAGATTTCAAAAAAAGCGAGCCAAGTGGATTGACACCCGCCAAACAGCCGATAGAATGGGCCTCACACGAGACGGGAAACGACGACAGTCGGCCCTGCAAAGGGAAGATTGCCGTTTGTTTTTCGTTTTTGTGTTTTTCCACTGTCGCCTGACGGCAGGGAAAGCTCTAGTCGCTGTGCCGACCAAGCTGCAAGGCCGGGTTGGGAGGTGGCTAGGGAATGATCTTTGGCAATTTGGTTGGAGAGCCCTGAGAAGTGGGCGTCATGTGATGTGACGCTGACTTCGATGCAATTTCCTGATTTGATTCAGATTGATTGCGAGATGTTTAGCGACAAGCTCTTTCTGTTGTTTGAAA
>JAPLOC010000511.1:0-16556 GCA_026692825.1 Planctomycetota bacterium
CCGCACCATGGTCCGAAACCCGGGAGTCTCAGAAACCCGCGGTTCGTGAACAGGAAACCGGTGTTCTCCAGCCGACGATCGACAGTTCCCCACCCGCCCAAAAAACAGAAGCCGATCTGCGGCAGTCACCGGAATGGAAACGGGCGTCCAGGCAGGAGCGAAAGCGCCTGATGCGAGCCGCCCGGGCGTCTCCCGAATTGGAAGCGGTTCCCAGTCGAGATCCCTGATCGAGATGTGACACCGCAAAGAATTCACGTTCACGCGACAGTCTCTGGGTGACACTCGACGCGAGTTCCGAAAAAGCACTCGTAGTCGCGTCCTGCGACGTGTAATATCACGGAGTTGTCATTGAGGACAGGTCGTGTGGGTTGAAACACGCACGATGTTGTCCAGCCGACGTCCTCATGCGGAGTCCCCTCGTGGGGCGTATTCGTTCGCCACTGTCGTGTCCTTCGGGAGGCGTAAGATGAGTCGCCTGATTCCGTCCCGGGTCGCATTGCTGTTTCTCACCCTGATGGGGGTGGCGGTCGCGATCCCGTGGAACCTCGCCGCGCAACAAAAAGACGGGGCCAGCGAGGAAGCGTCCCAGGATACGCGATCGCTCCAACTCGCGGCCCTCGAAGAGTTCAACTCGTTGATCGGGGGCTGGCGAGGAGTCGCTCAGCCGCAACGCGGGTCGAACAAAGGGGCCTGGAGCGAGACAGCCGAGTGGGTTTGGGAACTGTCGAAGACGTCGGCAGCAGTGCGTTACACCGTCAAAGAGGGGAAACAACTGGTCAGTGGCCGGTTCACGTACGATCCCGAGAAGGAGCAGTTCACGCTCGATGGCGTTTTTGACGACAAATCGGAACGGCACTACGTCGGCCGATTCACGGGAAACAAGCTGACGCTCGACACCGAGCCGGATGAATCGGGGGCCGCCCATCAAATTGTTGTCACCCGGCTCAATGAGAAGCGGACTCTGGTGCTGTACCAGACCCGGCTCGCCAACCAGAAGCAGTTTGCCCGCGTCGCCGAAGTGGGCTATACCCGCGAGGGAACGAAACTGGCGGAGGAAGGGGTGGATGGCCCCGAATGCATAGTGACCGGAGGCAAGGGGACCACGAAACTCGAGTACAAAGGGAAGACCTACTGGGTCTGTTGCACCGGCTGCCGGGATGCGTTTCTCGACGACCCCGAAGGAATCATTGCCGACGCCGCCGAGCGGGCGAAAAAGAAGGCGGCGAAAAAGCCGAAGTCTTGATGGGTTGGGAACCGGGGTCCCACTGGGACCATTCCAATCACGGGGGATCGTAACCCCCCGGATGGAATGGATGACAACGGCAGATGCGCCAGATTCCCCGACAGGCACCGCGAATCGCGCCGTATTTCCGCACACTGCCGATGAAGTAGTGACTGCACGTCGGCTGGAAGCGACACTGGCGACCAATAAACGCACTGAGCGTGTACTGGTAGACCCGCACGCCGCCAATCAGGATCTCCGCCGGCAATTGCCAGAGCCAGTTTCCCAGTTTTTTCCAGCCGCCGAATCGTGGTTCAGGAGGTTGGGGTGACTCAGGAGACATGGCGGCTGTCCGGTGTCAATTGGACTCGTTCAGCCGGCCGGACACGAGCGGCGTGTCGGCCGATGCCGCGACGGTGATCGCGACGGCGGCCAGCTCATCCCGGCGTTTCTTGTCCGCCCGGCGGCTCGCCTGGTTCGCCAGTGACGGGAGATCACTTTGCAATTCCCGCAGTGTCGCCCCTTTGAAATCCTGCGGAACGATGACGTAATCGCAGCCGGCGGGCCAAAGATCGCGGGTCAGTCGGAAGGTTTCGCGGAGCAGCCGCTTGATGCGGTTGCGGACCACCGCCCCCCCATGTTTTTTCGAAACACTGAGCCCCAACCGAGGGTGAGACAGGTCGTTGGGGGCGGCGAAGATCAACACCCGTCGACCCCGTGCTGAGCAGCGGAATTTGTAGACGCGATCGAACTCGGCCGGCCGCCGAAGATGCTGCTGTTTGGGAAACGTCTGGGACGACATCGGTCAGGCCGATTCCCCGGAAGGGGGAGTGGAACTCGCAGAGTCGGGAGGAAGCAGCGGATCGCGCGGCGTGGATTCGGCCTTTTTCCGCAGGAACCAGTACTCATCGCGAGGCTGGCAATCGGGGAGGGGGGTGCGGATCAGCCGTCGGGCGCGGGCACCGATCAGCAGCACCACCGCCAACAGGGCGATCCCCAAGACAATGACAACTGACAGTAGCACCACACCAGCAGACACGATCTGACTGCGCTGCTTGGGACTGAGAGGATTGGGTTTCGGGGCGGTTTCCCCGGCGGACGTAGAACTTTCGTCGGCTGCCGGGGTGTTTTCGATTGCAGGAGGTTCCTGCGAAGCGGCGGAGGAGAGGCAGCAGCAAATCGCCAACAGGCAAGCCAGAAATCGCGACGCGAGAACCGTCCTGTCGGTCCCGCCTACCACAAGCCACCACGCGGATTGAACGGGGATTCGGTCGCGAATTCCTTCAGCAATTCCTGTGCTTTGGGGGAAAGCTGCGGGGGGAGGACGATTTTGACGATCGCGTACAGGTCGCCTCGTTGCTTTGTGGCGTGAAACACCACTCCCTTCGATTTCAGCCGCATTTTGGAACCGCTGGAGGTTCCTGGAGGTATGGTGACCAGGACCGTTCCCTCCGACAGGGTGGGAACATCGACTTTCGCGCCGAGCGCCGCTTCGGTGACGGTCACCGGAACCTCGACGATCAGGTCGCGCCCTTCGCGACGGAACCACGGATGCTTCGCGACAATCACCCGCACCATCAGGTCACCCGGTTTGCCTCCCCCAGTCCCGGGATGCCCCTGGCCGGAAAGTCGGATGATCTTTCCTGTATCGATTCCCGCAGGAATCTTGATCGTCAGGTGTTCGTCCCGGCCGCCCCGTTGCAGAAAGAGATCGTAGTCCCCCCCCTCGGCGGCGATCTGAAACGGAATCTCCACTTCAATGTCGAGATCCTGGCCGTCGAACATGTCGAAACCGGCCGATTGTCCGAACGGAGAGGCCCGACGCCCCTTTTCTGGTCGCCGGCCCTGGTTGAACAGGCTCTCAATGTCGAAACCAAACGGAAAGGGACTCCCGCCCCCACCCGGTCCGGGCCTTGGCTGAAAGCCTGGGCCATCAGGGTTTTTGAACTGGTCGTAGTTCGACCGCTTCGTCGCATCCGAGAGAATCTCGTACGCCTGCTGGACCTCCTGAAATTTGGTCGCCGCCTCTTTCGAGGCGTCCACGTCAGGATGGTACGTCCGCGCCAGCTTCTTGTAAGCCTTGCGAATTTCATCGTCGGTGGCGGTCTTCGAGACCCCCAGCGTTTGGTATGGATCTTGGGTCATGCCCATGCGTTGCGGAATCCCAGGGTGTTTTGTCTGATTCTATGAGTTGACACGCGGCGATTCCAGCATGTCGCGCCGAGTGGCGCTCCCCTCGACACCCGTGGCCACCCCACTACAATCAGCTTTCCATGTTTTCATTCGCCCTGAAGAATCTTCTCAGTCGACCGCTTCGCACCGCTCTCGCGCTGTGCGGACTGACGGTCGCCATCGCTGGCATGGTCGGCCTGTTCTCGGTCGCCGAGGGGATTCAAGACACCGTACGAACCACTTTCGGGAAAATGCCCGGAGTGACGCTGCTCCAGCCCGGGGCACCGTTGCCATTGTTTTCCCGCCTTCCCACCGCATGGGGCGAAGAGATCGCGAAGCTCCCCGGGGTGCATGTCGTCCATTCCGAAGTCTGGTCGCGGGCCCATCTGGTCGAGGGAAAGCCCGCCATCAGCCCGCCCCGGTTCCTGTTCGGTTCTGATCTGGTACAGGCCGATCAGCTTCGGTACAGCGTCTACCGCGAAAAAATGGTGCAGGGGCGATCGCTGAATTCCAATGATCGCGGCACACAGCGGTGTGTGATTTCCCAGGCGATCGCCGACGAATACGGCCGGGTACTGGGGGAGAATCTGCGGGTCGACGGGCACGACCTCGAAATCGTCGGGATCTACAAATGCGATTCGCTCTTTCTCGATGTCTCGATCATCCTGGATATCGCCCTGGTTCGAAAACTCGGGCACCTGGGTGAAGACACGGTCTGCAACTTCTATGTCGAACCGGATCTCGACACTTCCAGCGAGGTGTTGACGACGAGGCTGAAAGATCTGTTCGCCGGCCGATCGCCCGGGGCGTGGCAGCCGACCATCGAACAGGCGATCGATCTGGCGGGGGACAGCCCGATGGTCAAGCAGCTCGCGCCGCTGGCTCGGATGGCGGCGGCCGCCGCGGGGGGCAACGAAGAGGTCTCCCCTGTCGCCGACGAAATCCCGGTCGAAGTGCGCGGCAACGAAGACTGGTCGCAGCAGGTTCACCAGTTAAGTGCCGATTTGGATTTGTTTCTCGCGATCATGACCAGTATCGGTGTCACGATCGCCTTCATGGGAATTGTGAACACGATGTTGATGAGCGTTTCGGAACGGATCATCGAGTTTGGAATTCTGAAGGCGAATGGCTGGTCGGGGGCCGAGGTCCTGCGGCTGATTGGCTTCGAAAGCGCAATCCTGGGATTCGGCGGGGGTGTGTTGGGATCAATCGTTGGCTGGATCGCGACCCACGCCATCAATGCCCAGTTTCCGACCCGGATTCATCTTTACGCCAGTCCCAAACTGCTGGTCGTCAGCCTGCTGTTCAGTTGTGTCCTCGGAATTCTCGCCGGCCTCTACCCGGCGCTACGGGCCGCTCGCATGGCCCCCATGGAGGCGATTCGCCGTGGTTGATGGCTCCGACTCAAACACAATCGACGTGACCAACGTCGTCAAATCGTATCGCAGTGGTCTGGGAGAGGTTCGCGCGTTGCGTGGACTGACCTGCCAGATTCCGCGCGGCAAACTGTCGTTCATTGTCGGTCCCTCCGGGAGCGGCAAGAGTAGCCTGCTGTATTTGTTGGGGGGACTCGACCAACCCGATTCCGGCGAGATCGCGGTTTTCGGCCGTCGACTCTCCTCCCTTTCAAAACGCGAGCGCGACGAATTCCGTCGCCGGCAGGTTGGGTTCATTTTTCAGAATTTCAACCTGCTGGGAAACCTGTCGGCGGTCGACAATGTGCTGGTTCCGTTTCTACCGCAGGGGATCTCGGCGAAACTCCGGCAAGAGGCAGTCGATCTGCTCACGCAGGTTGGATTGGGAAACCGCCTGGACCATCGGCCGAATCAGCTTTCCGGCGGTGAGCAACAGCGCGTCGCCATCGCCCGGGCGCTGCTCAAGCGGCCGCTGTTGGTGTTGGGTGACGAGCCGACTGGCGAATTGGATTCGAATTCCGGTGCCGAGATTTACAGGCACCTGCGGGAACTGCGCGACGCGCAAGGCTCCACGGTGGTGGTGGTGACGCACGACCGCAGCCACATTCAGCCGGGGGATTTTGTATTGACGATTCGTGATGGTGGATTGGAAGTCGGAAACGGGTGAGCCGGGCGTATCGTCAACCACGAAATTGATTGTGGACCGATTACTACTTCTTCAACCCCAAGCCATCGAGCCAGATTCGCAGCGGCGGCGCTCCCCACGAATCGACGCCAATCGACAACCAGTTCACCTGCCGAAGATCGTCGCCCGTGCGAATCCATTCGTCGTTGCCCGCCAGCGGGACGGCGAAGTAGACCCAGCCTTCCCGGGCTTCGATGTAGGGAGGGGAGCTCAGGAAATCACCTTTTGGGGTTAGAGTCATGGAGCGATCGGCGCTCTCATGCAGCGTGACCACCGGATTCTCCCCCTGCCACGCGGGAATGTTCTCGTTCAACGTGCGGATCCAAAACACCAGGTGAGTGCGCCCTTCCAGACTCCAGGCGGCGTCGTGGGTTTTTGGATACACCAGATTCAGCCGACCCCCACTGTACGGTTCCGCGAGCGCCGACAGCGACGCCTTGCCCGCGATCTTCACCCGTTCGTCCCGGGTGAATGTGACCTTCGAGCCGGGATCGCTCCAGTTCCAGCGCTCGGCGGAGTCTTCGGTCGCTTGTTCCGGGAGATCTTCCACAACGTAGAAATCTCGCCACGCCAAGTCCGAGAGCGTACCGTTGTTTACTGTCAGGCCAATACGGTAGAAACCCGGAGCGGAAAAGATGTGTTCAACGCGTGCCGTCGTGGCGAATGTCCCGTCTCCCAAGTCCCAGCGGTATGTCAGCGTTCGGTTCGCAGCGTCCGCTGACTCTCCCGCGTCGAGAGTGAACGGTTCACCAACACGCGCCACAGTCGGTCCCACTAGTTTCGCGACGGGAGGGTGTTTGACCTGCGGGTCATCCCCATGGTCGGTGACGTGCGCCACATTTCCCGCGTTGTGGAACATTCCGTCGGCATTACCGACGTAGGTGTTTCCCGCCAGATCGATCCAGTCAGCGTGCTGGGCGAAAATCCCCCAGCGATTCTGTTCCAGGTGGTTCCGCTCGATGATCCAGTGAAACGCCTTCCACTTCTTTCCTTTGGATCCCTGATCGCCAATCAGTGCGATTCCCGCCCCGTTGTTCCCCTCGCACCGGTTCCCGCGGACGATGGTGTGACTTGAAGGGCCGAACATGAAGACGATTCCCGCATGCCCGTTCTGCGGCAGGTGAGGTGAATTGTGGTTGCCGTCCGCCAGACCGTTAAAGGACGCCTCATTGTCGATGAGGACCGTCTGGTCCGAGGCTCCCAGCCAGAAACCGTAGCTGCCGTGATTTGCTTTGTTGCGGATGTAGGTGTTTCTGGGAGACCACGCCTCGACGCAGTTGTTGTTCGCATAGGAGCAGTCGTTGTCTTCGAAGACGTTTCCGGTGCTGACCCAGCCGTTCAGAACCCGAATGAAAATCCCGTCGCCGCCGTGGGTGCAATCGTTTTTTGTGAAACGATTGTCGTTCGAGCCGCTTTCGATCAGCACGGACGTGGAATCGCGGGCATGAACTTCGCCGGGATCTTTGCGAATTCCGTAACTGAAGTTGTTCTTGTGGAACGTGTTGTCTGAGGAATGCCAGAGTTTCAGACAAGTGTTGGAGGTGTGTGAAAAATCGTTCTCTTCGAGCGAATTCTGATTGCTGTCGACCAGCACGCAGCCGTCCCAGACCTGGTTGGCCCGGTTCTTTTTCAGTGTGGATTTCGAAACCCGTTCCAGCAGAATCCCGCCGCGCCGGCCATTCTCTCCCCACCCGAAACCTGGATCATGGAAGTTCTTCGAAAAGTCACACCCTTCCACCACACATTCCTGGCAGTTTCGTAGAATCAGACCGGTCTCCCATCCCTTCGCGTTGACGTTGCTAATGGTCACATTGTGAACCCCCTCGGCAATGATCGCCCGACCGACGAATGACTTGGGCGTGTCTTCCCCCGGCCCAATCAGCCACGCACCTTGTCCGTCCAGAGTGATGTTTGACTCCCGAATGACGAGTGACCCATACGTCTTCTTGGGGTCGAGTTTGGTGTCCTGGGTGATCTCAAGGATTTCGCAACCCTCCTCCGCCGCGAAGACCGGCGCGGGAGACAACAACGTGTGGACCACCAGAACCAACAAAGTCACGACGGAGCCAAACAGTCGACGGCAGCCGGCAAAATCCGATCGGAACATGAAACAGGCCTGTGCTGGGGGTGACGGAAGCGATGCGCGGCGGTCCCGACGAGCGGCCCGCACGCAGATCATACGGCGACGCCAGCGACCTGAGAACCCGACAGACACTCTCCCTTGAGCCGGCCGATTCGCTACAATTCCCCTGCTGGATTTCGCCCTCCCCCCCCACGCCTTCTCCCGCCCCAAGGATCGGCCGCGATGCCCGCCGCATTCCGCAGTGTCTGGTGGCCCGTTTTCAGTCTGGTCGCTTCCGTTGCCACGCTGTTCAGTGGAACCGCGCTGGCCGAACCGCCGGCTGACATTCAATTCAACCGCGACATCCGGCCGATTCTCGCCGACCATTGTTTTCAATGTCATGGTCCCGACTCGGTCCAGCGCAAAGCCGACCTCCGGCTCGACACCGAAGTCGGCGCACGTGCTGACCTGGGGGGAAGGCGCGCGGTTGTGCCGGGCAAACCCGACGAGAGTGAGCTGCTGGCCCGAATTCTCTCGTCTGACCCCGCGGAACGCATGCCCCCCGATTCGATTGGCAAACCGCTGTCGGCCAGCCAGATCGAATTGTTGAAAACCTGGATCTCCCAGGGGGCGACGTGGCAGAAACACTGGTCCTTTCTTCCGCCGGAAGCCCCGGCGATTCCTCCGGTTGCCCGCCAGGATTGGGTGCGGAATCCAATCGACGCGTTCATCCTCGCGCGACTCGAAAAGGAGGGATTGGCTCCTTCGAACGAAGCCGACCGGACGACATTGCTGCGACGGGTGACACTCGACCTCACGGGACTTCCCCCGACGCCGGCCGAGGTGGACGCCTTCGTCGCCGACCCTTCGGAAGCTCATTACCGGGCGGTGGTCGATCAACTGCTGGCGTCACCCCGCTTTGCCGAGCGGATGGCGGTCCGCTGGCTCGACGGTGCCCGTTACGCCGACACCAGCGGGTACCAGAGCGACGGCGAGCGGTTCATGTGGCGGTGGCGCGACTGGGTTCTGGAGGCGTATCACAACAACATGCCGTTCGATCGGTTTACGGTCGAACAACTCGCGGGGGACCTGCTTCCCAACGCGACGCTGGACCAGAAAATCGCCACGGGATTCAACCGCAACCATCGCGGGAATGGCGAAGGGGGGATCATTCCCGAGGAGTATGCGGTTGAGTATGTGGTCGATCGCGTCGAGACGACATTTACGGTCTGGATGGGGCTGACGATGGGTTGTGGCCGGTGTCACGATCACAAGTTCGACCCGCTGTCGCAGCGCGAGTTCTACCAGGCGTACGCGTTCTTCAACAACATTCCGGAATACGGCCGGGCCTGGAAGTACGGCAATTCCCCCCCGTCGATCAAGTCTCCCACACGGGAACAGCAGCTTTCGTTGACGAAGCTGGAAGGAAAGCTCGCGGTCGCGCAGGCGAAATACGCCGAGTTCGAAATTCAGCTCCCCGCGTTGCAGTCGGCGTGGGAGCGCACGATCACGGACGGGAAGCTGCCCGACTGGACGATTGATCGCGATCTGGCGCGGCACTGGCCGTTGAATGGCTCGCTCGATTCGACTGGGCCTGTGGCGAACGGAGCAGGAGGCTACGCGGCAAGAAAGTCGCAGGGACCGGGGGCGATCTCGAATCTGTTGAGTGCGGCACCGGGGTCGACAGTCCGGTCGGTCGACGACCCGTGGTTTGTGAGAGGGGAACCCGCGTTTGCTGAAGGTCGGTTCGGTCAGGCTGCGGTATTTGACGGGACGCGATTTGTCGAAGCGGGAGATACCGCGAATTTCGGCTTCTACGACGCGTTCACCCTGTCGGCGTGGATCCAGCCGTCGGGGGCGGAGGGGGGGACGATTTTGTCCCGGATGACCGACGCCGACCAGGCCGACGGCTACGCGTTCGTGTTGAAAAATGGCCGACTGCAGCTCAACCTGGTGAAACGCTGGCTCGACGACGCGTTGCGGGTCGAAACGGAGGAGCCAATCGAGGGGGAGGAGTGGCACCACGTGCTGGCGACGTACGACGGTTCGCGGGTGGCGTCGGGAGTCGCGATCTACGTCGACGGCCGGCCGTTGAAACTCAAGGTGAACCTCGATCTGTTGAATCAAACCTTCGCCTCGAAGGAGCCGTTCCGGATTGGGGGCGGAAACGGCCCGCAAGGGAGGTTCCACGGATTGATTGACGACGTGCGGACGTACGCGGTGGCGTTGTCGCTGGCTGACGCGCAAATCGTCGCCGTGCCGGATTCATTGTCACGCATTCTCGCGATTCCCGCCGGCCAGCGCTCCGAGGCGCAGCGGGGGAAACTGGCGGCGTACTATCTGGAACAAGCCGCCCCCGAAGAATTGCGCCACGCGCGCGAGACACTTTTGGCTCTGCGGCGGGAGCGATTCGAACTGCTCGACAGTTTTCCTACGACGATGGTGATGGAGGAAATCCCCCAGCCCAAACCAGCGCACGTCCTCATTCGCGGGGTCTATGACCGGCCTGGGGAACCGGTCGCGCGGGGCGTGCCGCAGGTTTTGTCTGAGTTTCCCGCCGGCGCGCCGGCGAATCGGTTGGGGCTGGCGCAGTGGCTGGTCGACAAGCGGCATCCGCTGACATCGCGGGTGGCCGTGAATCGACTGTGGCAGATGCTGTTTGGCATCGGACTGGTCAAATCGGTCGATGATTTCGGCTCGCAGGGGGAATGGCCCAGTCACCCGGAACTGCTCGATTGGCTGGCGGTGGAGTTTCAGCGCGGTCCAGAGGAGACTCTCGAGATCCGGGGTGTCGTCCCTAAGGATCATGCGTGGGACGTCAAGGCGCTGATCCGGGCGATTGTCACGTCGTCGACGTACAGGCAATCTTCGAAAACGAATCCGGAGCTGATCCGCCGCGATCCCGAGAATCGGCTGCTGGCGCGGGGGCCCCGGGTGCGGCTGGCCGCCGAGATGGTGCGCGATCAGGCACTGGCCGCCGCGGGCCTGCTGGTCGAAAAACTGGGTGGCCCCTCGGTGAAGCCGTATCAGCCCGAGGGGTTGTGGAAGGAGTTGAGCGACACGGAGTACACCCAGGACCATGGTTCGGATCTGTATCGGCGGAGTCTGTACACGTTCTGGAAGCGAACGATTGCCCCCCCGACGATGATCACGTTTGACGCGGCCGGCCGGGAGACGTGCATTGTGCGGGAGACGCGAACGAACACCCCGCTGCAGGCGTTGACTCTGATGAATGAGACGTCATTCGTTGAGGCGGCGCGAGTGTTGGCGGAGCGGGCGTTGCGCGAGGGGGGGGCAACACCGGCGGAGCGGATCTCGTTCGCGTTTCGGCGGGTGCTGGGTCGCCCGCCGCGCGACGCGGAACTGGCCGTGTTGCGTGCGGGATGGGAACGGAATCTCAAACATTACCGCCAGAACCCGGAAGCGGCCGAGAGTCTGCTGAAGGTGGGAGAATTCCCCCGGGAAGAAGGACTCGACGTGACGGAACACGCGGCGATGACGGCGTTGTGTGGACTGCTCCTCAACCTCGATGAAGCGATCACGAAAGAGTGAAGGGGCTGTGATGAGTGAATCGATGTTGGCCACCTACGAACTCCGGTCTGTCGCTCCTGCTGATCCGTGGAGCCGCTACGTCATGGCGTTGGACGACGTCCGCAGTCGTCTGGAGCGGATCTGTTCGTCGCTGCAGGACGCGGGGGTTCCGTTTGCGTTGGTTGGTGGGCAGGCGGTCGCGTTGTGGGTGGCGACCGTTGACCCCGCGGCGGTCCGCACAACGAACAATGTTGACATTTTGTTGGACCGGTCCGATTTACCGCGTGCCCGCCAAGCGGCCCATGGCGCGGGATTTGACTATTTCGAGGCGATTGGTGTGGGGATGTTCCTCGAGCAGTCCGATCCCAATCCCCGGCGCGGGGTTCACCTGCTCTGGTCCGGGGAACGTGTTCGGCCAGAAAATGGGTGGCCCGCTCCCTTGGTGGCCGAGAGTGAGGAAATCGCTTCCCGGCCCGTCGTGAAGTTGGCCGCGCTGGTGCGGACGAAACTCATGGCGAACCGGGATCAGGATCGGGTTCACCTTCGCGACATGATTGACGTCGGTTTGGTGACTCAAGAAATGTTACCCGAACTCCCCGCCGAATTGTCGGAACGCCTCAGTACGCTCCTGCGGGAACAGGGCCGCTTGTGAATTTCCTGTTCCGTCCTCAAGACTCCCATTCGTCCTCCCCTTTTCGTCGCGTCAACAGTCGCCAACCATGAACATGCCACTTTCTCGTCGACAGTTGTTTTCGGGGGCCGGCGGTGCGCTCGCGTCCTGGGCGTTCGCGTCACTTTGCGGTGGAGGGACAGGCACCGCATGGGGAGGGGACGCGGCACCGGCACTGGCACCTGCTCTGGGGGGGCTGCCGGGCTTGCCCCATCTCCCGGTGAAGGCCAAGCGGGTGATCTACCTGTTTCAGTCGGGCGCACCGTCGCAGCTCGATTTGTTTGATCACAAACCAGGACTGGCGGATCTGCGGGGGACCGAACTTCCCGATTCGATTCGTCGGGGTCAACGGTTGACCGGGATGACCGCGACTCAAACCAATTTTCCGGTCGCCCCCACGAAGTACGCCTTCGCCAAACAGGGAAAGAGCGGTGCCTGGGTCAGCGAACTGCTGCCACACACCGCCAAAATCGCCGACGATCTCTGCTTCATCAAGACTCTGCATACCGAGGCGATCAACCACGACCCGGCGGTCACGTTTTTTCAAACGGGAGCGCAGCTCGCCGGCCGGCCCAGCATTGGTTCCTGGCTTTCCTACGGTCTGGGGAGCGAGAACCAGAATCTGCCGGCGTTTGTCGTGATGATCTCGCAGGGGAGTGGCAATCCCAATGATCAGCCGTTGTACGATCGGCTGTGGGGCAGTGGCTTTCTCCCCACCCGCTATCAGGGAGTGAAGTTCCGTTCGGTCGGGGATCCCGTGTTGTATCTGTCGAATCCCCCCGGAATCGATCGCGAAACCCGGCGGGGATTTCTCGACGATCTTGCGCGACTCAACCAGATCAAGCTCGAAGAACAGGGGGATCCTGAGATCGCCACCCGGATCTCGCAATACGAAATGGCGTTCAGAATGCAGTCGTCAGTTCCGGAACTGACGGATGTCTCCGCCGAGCCGGCGCATATCTTCGAGCTGTACGGCGAAGAGGCCCGCAAGCCCGGAACCTACGCCTACAACTGTCTGCTGGCACGACGGCTTGCCGAGCGGGGAGTGCGGTTTGTGCAACTCTTCCATCGCGGCTGGGACCAGCATGTCACGCTTCCCAAACAGATCGTGGGGCAGAGTCGCGATACCGATCGCGCCTCCGCTGCGCTGGTCACCGACCTCAAACAGCGGGGCCTGCTCGACGACACCCTGGTGGTCTGGGGAGGCGAGTTCGGCCGCACGGTCTACTGCCAGGGGAAACTGACGGCGGACGATTATGGTCGCGACCATCATCCGCGCTGTTTCACCATCTGGCTCGCAGGGGGAGGGATCAGGCCGGGGACTTCGTTCGGCACAACGGACGACTTCTCGTACAACATCGCCGAAAATCCGGTGCATGTGCATGATCTGCAGGCGACGATGTTGTCGTGTCTGGGGATTGACCACACCCGATTGACGTTCCGGTTCCAGGGGCGCGATTACCGCCTGACCGACGTGCATGGAAAAGTCGTTCCCGAGGTGCTGGCGTGACCAAGACCGACAAATACGTCTCGGACGACGACTCCGACGACAATTGGAGCGACGAAACGTGGACGAAGGATTCGAAACAGGAGCTGGATGATTCCGAAGATGCGGATGATGAGGACGACGACGGTGGCCCCTGCCCGTATTGCGGCATTGAGATCGCCCACGACGCGCCGCAATGCCCGCACTGCAAGAACTACATCACGGAGGAGGAGAACGCTGGCTCGCGTCAACCGTGGTGGATTGTCGCAACGGTGATTGTCTGCCTGCTGATGGTGTATTTCTGGATGTTTGGGTGGCCCGGGTAGGGGATCGAAAACCGACCTGTCCGGCCCCCGTCAGCATCCAGCTTGAATCCCCCGTCACCCGAGGCGAGTTTAACTTTCCGTTCCCCATTCCTTCGCCAGGGCCACCAGCACATCCGCCGCCTGTTGCATTTCTTCGAGACAGGTCCACTCCAGCGGCGAGTGCGGGTTGTGTTCCCCTGTCGACAGGTTGGGGGTCGGAAGTCCCAGCTCAGTGAGACGGGAACCGTCGGTCCCTCCCCGGATGATCGACAGGGTCGGCTCGATACCACAGGCGCGCATCGCGGCCACCGCCTTCGGGAGCGCGCGCGGCTCTTTCGCCAACCCATCGCGCATGTTGCGGTACTGCGCTTTGACGCGAACGTCGATCGTCGCCCGGGGGTACGTGGTTCGCAGATCGTCGGCGATCGAATCGAGCAGCTTTGCGTATTTCGCCAGCTTGGGCGTTTCAAAGTCCCGCAGCAGAATGCGCACACTCGCTTCCGCCACACCCCCTTCGATGTGGTACGGGTGCAGAAATCCGTCGCGATCGTCGGTCGTCTCGGGACTGAGTCGATCGCTGGGGAGTCGGGCAATGAACTCCGACAGAATGCGAACCGCGTTGACCATTTTCCCCTTGCCGATCGAGGGGTGAATGTTGATCCCTGTCACCGTCACAACTGCCTGGTCGGCTGAGAACGTCTCGCAGTCAATCATCCCGGCTCCTTCACCGTCGAGCGTGTAACCGCACACCGCACCCAGCTCGCTCAAGTTCAGGTGATCGACCCCGCGCCCGACCTCTTCGTCACACGTGAAACAGATTCGCACGGGACCATGAGGTATCTCGGAATGCGTCATCAGATACTCGGCCGCCGTCATGATGGCGGCGACCCCCGCCTTGTCGTCGGCACCCAGGAGTGTCTTGCCGTCGGTCGTGATGATCGTTTTGCCCCGCAATCCCTTGAGTGCCGGATTGTCGGCGACACGAATCACTTGGGAAGGGGCACCGGGAAGCACGATGTCACCCCCCTGGTAATCCTCATGCACCTGCGGATTGACATCCCTCCCGCTGGTTTCAGGAGAGGTATCCACATGAGCCAGCCAGGCGATCACCGGGGCGGCGTGCGGCTGCGTCGCGGGGATCGTGGCGAGGACGACGCCATGTTCCGACAGCGACACATCGACGAGACCCAACTCGTTGCATTCATGCGCCAGCAGCCGACACAAATCGAGCTGCTTGGCTGTCGTGGGAACGCTGTCGCGCGCTTCGTTGGATTGAGGGTCGATGCGGACGTAACGGAGGAAGCGATTGAGGAGGGACATGGGAAGGCGGAAGGATGAAGGCGGAAGGATGAAACGCAAGCGTGGGGAGGGGGAGGTGGGTTGTTATGAGGGGTGGTTTTGGGGGGTGGGGGGGGTAGGACGGCGGCGGTGAGTTTCCAGTCGGAGACGAATTTCGAGACGAAGACGGCGGCGTAGACGATGAGTAGGAGTGCGGGGGTGAAAGGATAGCCCCAGGTGCGATAGGGGCGGTGCTGTGTTGGCAGCTTGCGTCGCAGGACGTAGACGGCACCGACCGTCAGTGAATAGAAGATCAGCCCGGCGAGAATCACTGAGTCGGTCATTCCGTCGAACGCGTCTCGCGGATCTTTGGTGAGGGCGTAGAACGCCGCCATCAACAGCACCGTCCAGATCGCCTGGATCACAATCGCGTTCGCCGGCGTTCTGTAATTCTCATGGACTTGACAGACGGCGGGGGGAAGCAGTCCATCGCGGGCCATCGCAAAATAGATTCGGGGGCCGGTCAGCATGTTGGAATTGACCGCGCCGAAGGTCGAAATCATGACTCCCAAGGCGGCGATTTTCGCCCCGGTTTCGCCGAACAGTTTGCCGAAAACATCGGAGGCGATTGTCTTGCTCGTCGCCACCTGGTCCATCGGCAACGTAAAGTGGTAGCTGATGTTGGCCCCCACATAGACCACGATCACAATCAGCATTCCCAGCCCCAATCCCAGCGGCAGATTTCGCTGCGGATTCTTGATCTCCTCGGCGACCGGTCCGATATTGATCCAGCCGTCGTAAGGCCATAGCACTGCCAGCATCGCAAGTCCCAGACCGAGGTACAGGGGCGGAGTCTTCAGATCACTCGCAGGGGCCAGGTTGCTGCTGTCGGTCTGTCCCAGAAACATGGGAAGCAAGATGATCCCGGCGAGAAACATCACCTTCGCGACCGCCGTCACGTTCTGAACCCACGCCCCCTGCGTCGTGCTGAAGTAATTGATCGCCGACAGTCCCACGACAATGCCAATCGCCACGCATTCCTGGGTGAAGAGATTCATGGGAACGACGCGGCCCAGGTAAATCACGCTGGCGCACGCGAGAGCTCCGAGCGAACCGGTTCGAACGACCCAGAATTCGGTCCACCCCCACAAGAACGCGGTGAGTGGGCCATACGCTTCGCGCAGGTAGACATACGGCCCGCCCGCTTTGGGCAGCATCGCGGCGAGTTCCGCCAGCGCTAGCGAACCCGCCAGCGTCACCAGCCCCACCACCACCCAGACCGCGATGATCCACCAGAAATCGTTGAGGGCGGCGGCGACGTTTCCCACCTTCACAAAGATTCCCGAACCGATTATGGAACCGACCACGACCATCATCGCGTCGAACAACCCCAACACCCGGGGGAGCGTCGCTGGTCCGGAAGGGCCGGCAACGCCATTCGCAAGGGGTTGCGTCGACGAGTCGGAATTCCGATCAGTCGCGTGAGGATCGCTGGCAGTCACAGGGGATTCCGATTCGGGCACGGGCTTCATCAAGACAGGGAATGCGCGACAGCCGCGGTTCGAACGTCGATGCACTCCAGGCGGTCGAAAACGAGGATCCTACGCGGCTCCATCAAAATGTCTCACCGCGGACCGCGCGGGGTTTCACTCCCGCCACTACGCCACTGTCACGTCTTTGTCCAGGTACACATCCTGCACCGCGTGCAGCATGGCGATTCCATCCTGGAA
>JAPLOC010000511.1:16576-18309 GCA_026692825.1 Planctomycetota bacterium
CCCATCCCGCCCGCCCGCTTGTTGACCACCGCGGTCTGAACCGCTTCGGCTTCGTCCGACGCCCCCTTCGACTCGCCACCGCTGTTGATCAAACCGACCCGGCCCATGTAGCAGTTCGCCACTTGATAACGGCACAGATCGATCGGGTGATCACTCACCAGCTTCGTGTACACCGCTTCGGGCATCTTGCGAAAACCGGGGACCGCCAGATAGCCGCCGTTATTGACCGGCAGCTTCTGCTTGATGATGTCGGCCTGAATCGTCACCCCCAGATGGTTGCCTTGGCCGGTGAGATCGGCTGACGCGTGGTAGTCGGTCGATTTTCCCTCTTTCGTCACTTTGAATTCGGAATTGCGGAGATAGCACCACAGAACCGTTCCCATGCCGAGTTCGTGCGCCCGTTCAAACGCCTCTGAAATTTCGACAATCTGCCGGGCAGATTCATCGGAACCGAAATAGATCGTCGCGCCGACCGCAACCGCTCCCATGTCGAACGCGCGGTCGACCGAGCCGAACAGAATCTGGTCGTGTTTGTTGGGGTGTGTCAGCAATTCGTTGTGGTTGATTTTCACAACGAACGGAATCCGGTGCGCGTAACGCCGGGCGACTGAACCCAGGACTCCAAACGTCGACGCGACTCCGTTGCAGCCCCCTTCGAGCGCCAACTTGACGATGTTTTCGGGATCGAAGTAGATCGGGTTCTTCACAAAACTCTCGGCGGCCGAGTGTTCGATTCCCTGGTCAACAGGCAGAATGGAAACGTACCCGGTCCCCCCCAGTCGGCCGCACGAAAACAGCCGTTGCAGGTTGCCGAGAACCCGGGCGTTGCGATCGCTGGGGCCGAACAACCGGTCGACGGAATCACCACCCGGAAGATGCAGCAGGTCGCGCGGGATCGCCTGCGAAGCGTGCTTCAGAAGGTAATCCGACTTGTCGCCGAGCAACTGGGTGATCTTGGACATGGCGTTGAGGACTGCTGGAAAAAGGGGAGTGTCTGCGGCACCACGGTTGACCACAGCGGTCAGTGTCTGCGGAGGAAGCCACACGGCCAGAACGTTCGTGGCAATTCCCTTGGTTTAGCGAATCATATCCGGCAAGGGAACTGTCGGCCCGCTTGCGACTGCTGCCGCGGAGCGCGGCGCCGTGTCGAGCCGCAGTCACTACGGGGTAAAACAACGGACGGACGGACGGGGGGAACCACGAAAGGCACGAAACACACGAAAACGAAACGCGAACGGGGCTGTGTTCGTGATGATTGAGCAAGTGATCGGTTCGGTGCGCGGGAGCTGGGGGGATTTGTCCACCGGCTTTGGAGCGGTAAAGTCGCACCTGTCACCAGATTCTGCCCCTGAAATCTGGTGACGAGTCGTTGGTTTTGGTTTTGGTTTTGGCTTTTGTTCGCGGCCCTTCAAAGCGGGGCTGCTCTGGGTTTATGATTTTCGTGTGTTTCGTGCCTTTCGTGGTTCCCTTTTTCCCGTTGTGTACGCACTCACTCCGCCGGCGGATGCCATTCCCCCCAGTGTTCGAGGTAGTGCTTGTACGCGGGCGTCTGGTCGGCCCGTTCGGTCAGCCAGGCGTGCGCTTCGGTCACCAGTTGCTGTTCCTCTTCGAGTTTCATTTTCCCCATCAGCACCCGGGTTCGCAGGAACACGAAATAAGTGTCGAGGACGTCGCACCGGCAGTAGTCGTTGATTTCCTGCACCTGGCCGGCGTGGTACATGTCTTGCACCTTC
>JAPLOC010000512.1 GCA_026692825.1 Planctomycetota bacterium
GAGGAGCGAAAGGGGGAATTGGCGTCGACCCCAAATCCCTCAGTCGCAATGAACTGGAACGAATCACCCGCGGCTTCATCGATGCCATTCACGACACCATTGGCCCCGACCGTGACATTCCCGCCCCCGACATGGGAACCAACGCGCAGGTGATGGCGTGGGCGGTGAATCAGTACGAGAAGTATCACGGCTTCAGCCCGGCCGTCATCACGGGCAAGCCGCTTGAACTGCATGGCTCGCAGGGGCGCGAAGAGGCGACTGGGCGGGGCGTGATGATCATCACCAAGGCGACGCTCGCCGCGCTTCATCGGCCGTTGTCCGGAGCGAAGGTCGCCCTGCAAGGGTTCGGCAACGTCGGTTACTTCGCCGCCGCGTTTCTCCACGAGGCGGGCGCGAAGATTCTGGGTGTCACCGATGTCACTGGCGGGGTCTGGAACCCGCTGGGGCTGGATGTGCCCGAACTCAAGAAATGGGCCGCCGAAAAGGGATCTGTCGCGGGCTTTCCCGGTTCCACTCCCATCACGAACGACGAACTGCTGCGCTCGGATGTCGATCTGCTGATCCCCGCGGCGCTGGGGGGAGTCTTGACCGAGGAAATCGCCCGCGATGTGCGGGCAAAAGTCATCATCGAGGCGGCAAACGCGCCGACCCTCGCCGAGGCGGATGAGATTCTCAACAAGAAGGGAGTCGTCGTCGTTCCCGACATTCTCGCGAACGCCGGCGGGGTGACGGTCAGCTACTTCGAATGGGTCCAGAATCTGCAGCAGTTCCGCTGGGATCTGACGAAAATTCGGGGCGAACTCGATCGCATCATGACGGCAGGATTCGACGAAGTCTGGAAAGTGTCGCGCGAGCGAAAAGTCTCATTGCGGACGGCGGCATACATCATTGGCATCGGACGGGTCGCCCGAGCCACCCAGCTCGCCGGCTACTGAGTTGGTTCGCCCGCCGCGCTTAGAACAAACCCAACACGGGACCACCATGATCCACCAGCCTCCGGGGGCGATTGAGGGTGTCGTGGTATTCGGTTTCCGGATCGATTCCGACGGCGTGAAAGATAGTCGACAGCACGTCGTACGGATGGACGGGGTTCAGCTTCTGGTACGCGCCAAACCGGTCCGATTCGCCGTACACCTGACCCGGTCGCACCCCTCCCCCGGCGATCAGACAACTGTAACAGTCGGGCCAATGATCCCGGCCCCCCGGTCCGACATTGTTGGTGGTCGCCGACCCGATCTTGGGGGACCGACCGAATTCGCCGATCGCCACCACGAGAGTCCGTTCGAGCAGTCCACGGTCGTGCAAGTCGCCAATCAGGCCGGCGAGCCCCTTGTCGAAGACCGGGCAACGGTGGTCGCGGAGCATCGGAAAGTTGTTGCGATGGGTGTCCCACGAACCATCCGGGCCGGCGGCCGGCTCGTCATCCGAGCGGGCCGGCCATGTCACCTGAACGAACCGGGTTTGCGCTTCGACCAGGCGTCGCGCCAAAAGCAGCCCCTGCCCAAACCGGGTCATGCCATACCGGGCGCGCACGCGTTCGGGTTCTTCGTCCAGTCGAAACGCCTGAATCGCCTCATTCCGTTGTAACAGCGCCAGCGCTTTCTGATATTGGACGTCGAACGTGGTGGTGGCGGTCCCTTTTCGACCCAGCTCAGAATCGATCCGCCGACCGAGTTCGATTCGCTCCCGCAACCGGTCGAGTGTAACGTCGCCCGGGAGCGCGAAGACGTCCAGGTTGATCGGTCGGGTCGCGTCGTCGTAGTTCGTGAACGGATCATACGCCGCGCCGAGCAGTCCTGCCCCCTGCCCCAGTCCAACGACGGCCGCCTCCTTGGTGGGGCCACAGACCGCCGCGTAATTGAATCGGGACGCTGTGGTGGGATGAAACCGTCCGACAACTGCCCCCACCGAGGGCAAATCCTCTCGCGAAGGGGGGACAGCCAGCCCGGTCGGCGAAAAATTCCCCGGGTCGTGGCCGGTCATCAGCATGTAAATCGCCGAGCCGTGATTGGGCAACCCCGGCGGTTTACACCCGACCGACCGAATCAGCGAAAAATGGTCGGATTGCTGGGCGAGGTTCGGCAGGACTTCGCCGAGAAACCTCCCGGGAACGCGAGTGTGGCTGGGAGCCCCTTGCAGGTACACAAAAATCACACTGTCGGCGGCACCAAACCCCGCCGCCCGCCCCGTGACCCCAGGTGCCCCTTGCGACGCGCGACTCATCCAGCCCGCCAGGTTCAGCCCGCAGATCGACAAACCTCCCACCGAGAGAAATTCGCGTCGCGACGGAGAATCACACAACCTGCCGGCAGCGCCATGAATTCTGAACATGTGACGACCGACCCGTTGTCAGAGCGAGGGAACCGATCTCGCGATCTGGTCCCGCAGGACCACCGACAGACTCGCGCGGTGCCAACCTGAGTCTGATTCTATGCAGGTGAATCCCTTCGATCAATCTGCGTCGATCACTTCGCGTTTCTTGAGTTCGTACTTACCGCCAGGCGCAACTGACTCATAATCCCGCTCATCAACCGCCGGCTTGGCACGGTCATAGAAATGGACGCGGTGTGCCCCCATTACCTCCGCGACACTGCCCCGCACAATAATCGCGGTCGCCTCATCCAAACCGATTCCCAGGAGTTGTGGGTGTCGTTCGACCACTCGTGTCATGTCGCCGAAACGCTTGCGCTGGCTGAAGTGCTGGTCGATGGCGGTCCCGGGGAGGAACGCGAATCCCCGTTCATAGCCAAGCGCCATCATGTCGGTGTTTCCCAGCGGGCTTCCCCGGACCAGATAGTCCCCCTGAATGGTGGCCCCCGCCGAACTGCCTCCGATGACTCCCCCCCGTTTCAACACATCGTGAAAGAGTTCGACCGCCTGGGTGTTCTCATACGCGTCAACGAATCGCCACTGACGGCCACCGCCAAACCAGACCCCCTTGGCTTGTCGCAGCACTTCAAGCGTTTCCGGCGTTTCGACTTCCGTTTTGCCCCGCGCAGTCAGCGACTTCACATTCTTTGCGCCGGCCCGTTCAAAAAACCGGCCTTCATTCGCATCGGGTTCCGGATTCGCCGTCGGCAAGACGACAATCGGCGCATCGACCCCTCCCGCCAGTTCGATGAATCGTTCGACAATCTCTTTCGACATGCCCCCGCCGCCGACGATCACCAGCGCTCCAGTCGGAACGACCGGGGCCGCGATCTCGGTGGGGGGAAAGGGGGGCTCAGTCCGGGCGAGGGCTCCCCGGCGGAACATCGTGAGGTCAGAAACATCTCCCGACTTCAGCACGCGTTCAAGTGGTGGATGCGGACCGCATACCCCGAGACAAAGGTGAACGCTGGAGTCCCCCAGGCACTTCAATTCGCGACCGCGCACGATCAAAGCGGTTCCCTCATCGATGCCGACACCCACGAGCGCTGGGTGAGCGGCAAGGGCCTCCATCAAACGGTCGCGTCGATCGCGGGCGAGAAAGTGTTGATCCACAATCGCCCCGGGCAGTAAACCCAGTCCCGGGGTTTCGTGAATCTTGCCCCGCACAATCATCACGCGAGACATGCACGCTGCGCCGGCCGATGTCCCTCCGACCACTCCGCCACGGTCCAGCAGATTGCGGAGTTCCTGTTCCACGACTGTCCCGGAATACGCCCCCGCGATTTGCGATTGCCGGCCGCCGGCAAACCAGACGGCGGTGGCGGTTTTCAACGGCTCACTGAATTTCGGATCGTTCGCGACGGCGCGATCTCGAGTGTGGAGAATCTCAATCGAAGCAGGAGATCTCACCCGCCACAGCTCGGCAATCTCGGCCCCCTCTTGTAGGGCATCGCTCTCTTCACCGACGGTCGCGGTCGGAATGATCACCAGCCGACACTTTTCCCCTCCTCCCGCTTCCACAAATGCGTCGCGAACTTCATCGGGCAGTCGTCCTCCGCCGCAGAGAAACAATGTTCCCTTGATGCCGGCGGAGTCAAATCGTTCCGGGGAAATCTCGGCGGCGAAAGACGTCACCGCGTTGAGCAGGAACGCGGTGGTGAGCAGAAGGAGTTGTCGCATGCTGAATCCGGTCGCCGGCGGCTGGTGATCCATTCCATCCCGTCGTCACCACAAACCGGCTTGACGGTACGTCATCATTCCGAGGTTGAGTATCGCTGATGGACCGGGGCGAACACAAACCTGCGCCGCACCGGTCGCGCGACACCCGTCAACCCCTACCCAAGTCAGCCGCGACGCATTATCTTCTGCCGGATGAACATCGACTGGGGGTCGCTTGCCGACCTGCTCCGCGCACATCAACGCTTCGTACTCACCACGCACGTCCGCCCCGACGCCGACGCTCTCGGTTCGCAGCTTGGCTTCGCCGGTCTGCTCGAACATCTGGGCAAAGAGGTGAAAATCATCAACGCCTCGGCGGTCCCCGCCCGGCTGGCGTTCATTGATCCTCAGAAGAAGTGCAAGCAGCTCGGACATGAGTTTGGCGACTCCAGCGTGCTGGAAGCCGACGTGCATGTGATCCTCGACACCAGTTCGTGGATCCAGCTCGCCGACGTCGGCAAACTGTTCAAAAAGAGTTCTGCGGTCAAAGTCGTCATCGACCATCACGCCAGTTCCGACGATTTGGGCGCGATCAACTTCAAAGACGTTCACGCCGAGGCGACCGGCGCGATGGTTCTGGACTTCGCAGAAAGTCAGAAGTGGCCAGTCAACGAGGAAATGGCCCGGGCGTTGTACTGTGCCATCGCCACCGACACCGGTTGGTTTCGATTTCCGTCGACGACCAGCGCGACCATGCGGCGGATTGGGCGGCTGATTGACTTGGGCGCGCAGCCGGCGGTACTATACACCGAACTGTACGAACAGTACTCACTGGCCCGCACGCGACTCGCGGGACGGTGCCTGTCGCGCATGATGGTAGACGCCGACGGCCGCCTGGCGTGGACCTACATCACCCTGGTCGATTACCGGGAGACCGGCGCGGAGCCAACGGAAACCGACGACATTGTCAACGAATGTCTGCGGCTGGCTGGCGTGGAGGCGGCGTACATTTTGATCGAACAACCCAACGGCAACGTGAAGGCCAGTCTCCGCAGCCGGGTCCACATTGATGTTTCCCCCGTCGCCGAGAAGTTCGGCGGAGGGGGGCATCGTCAGGCGTCGGGGGCGATGGTTCCCGGCCCGATGCTGGAAGCCCAGGCCAAAGTTCTCGCCGCCATGAAGGCCCTGTTTCCCACCTGAGACCAACCGGCCCTCAAGTCACATTGAGGAGGCCTCGCGTCAGCGAGCAGCCGGCCAGCGACCCCACCCTGCGTTCCCCGTAAGCGACTTTCCCAACGACGCGTCGAGCTTGGCGCGGCATCGGTACGTCGGCAGCCCGACGGACCGGGCCGCCGGTTCGCCGTTCGGTTTTCGCGACAGTCACCCCGTGAGACCCTTCCATGGAACACGATAAGAAGCCGGATTCGGGACCGGTTCAGGATTTCCTGAACGCCGAAGAGCCGCGAAGAGACTTTTTCACCCAGGCGGCTGCGGTCGTCACCGGGGCCGCGCTGGGGGTCGTTCCCCTCTTCGCCGGTCTGGCGGTCTTCACCGATCCGTTGCGAAAACGGGAGCGGAAGAGTGAAGGGGGGGCTGACGCCGACGGCTTTCTGAAAGTCGCCCCACTAGACGGCTTGCTGAAGGGGGGCGAACCGCGTCGCTACGAGGTGATCGATGACCGGACCGACGCCTGGAACTTGTTTCCGCGTGAAGCGGTCGGAGCGGTCTATCTGGTGCGGCCGGTGGACGGGCTGGTGAAGGCATTCAATGTGAAATGTCCCCACGCCGGCTGTTCGGTCGATTTCAAAGCGGAAAACGCCTGCTTTCAGTGCCCCTGCCACGACAGTTCGTTCAAGCCGAACGATGGTCTGATCGCCAATCCCAACAGCCCCAGTCCCCGTGGGCTGGACGAACTCGAAGTGAAAGAGGTCGACGGGATGGTCTGGGTCAAGTACCAGGAATTTCAGCCGGGAACCAGTCATAAGGTGCCCGAAGCATGAACACTTTTCTCAACTGGCTCGACAACCGGACCGGAATCCGCGCCACAGTGCATGAGGCTCTGTTTGAACGCATTCCCGGCGGAGCGCGGTGGCGCTACGTCTGGGGGAGTACGCTGGTCTTCGCCTTCTCGGTGCAGGTGATCACCGGGCTGTTTCTGTGGATGGCCTACAGTCCCAGCTCGCTCACCGCGTGGGAAAGCGTCTATTTCATCACTTATGACATGCAGTTTGGCTGGCTGCTGCGTGGCCTGCACCACTTTATGGCGCAGGCTATGGTGGTGCTGCTGGCGATCCACCTGATGCAGGTGATCATCGACGGGGCCTATAAGGCACCGCGCGAGGTGAATTTCTGGCTCGGTCTGATTCTGATGCAGATCGTCCTGGGGTTGTCGTTAACCGGATACCTGCTTCCCTGGGACCAGAAAGGGTTCTGGGCGACCAACGTCGCCACGAAGCTGATGACCCTGGTTCCCGTGGTGGGGACGAAGCTGCAACGTCTGGTGGTGGGTGGCCCCACTTATGGGCATCACACCCTGACCCGGTTCTTCGCGATGCACGCGGGGGTTCTGCCCGGCTTGCTGATCGCGTTCCTCGCGCTGCACATCGCGGTGTTCCGCCGGCACGGTATTAAGGCGGCCGACCCGCTGCACAAAAAAGACGCGATGTTCTGGCCCGATCAGGTGCTGAAAGACGCGGTCGCGTGTCTGGGAGTGCTGCTGGTCGTGCTGCTGTTGACCATTTTCGTGGGGGCCGAACTGGGAGCGCCCGCCGACCCGTCACAGGCGTATGCCGCCGCCCGTCCGGAATGGTATTTCCTGTTCCTGTTCCAGTTCCTCAAGTATTTCCCTGGTGAGACGGAAATCTGGGGCGCGCTCATTATCCCCGGAATCATGTTCGGGGTCTTGGCGCTGATGCCGTTCCTGGCGAAATGGAAACTCGGGCACCGGTTCAATATCGCCTACATGGTGATTGTGCTGTGCGGCATCGGTTATCTCACCGCGCAGGCCTGGCACGAAGACAACCGTGGCCCCAAGTCAGCCGACTATCATCGCGCCGTCGCCGACGCTCAGACGAGGGCCGAGCGGGTTCGCGAGCTGATCGAGTACGGCGAAGGGATTTCGGAAAAGGGGGGACGGGCGCTGTTGCGCAGTGACCCCAAGACCGCTGGCCCCGATCTGTTTAAGCGGAACTGCGCGGTCTGTCACTCGTTCGACGGACACGACGGCACCGGTGGCCCCCAGGAAAAGGCGACTGCGTCGGATCTTGGCGGATTCGGATCCCGCGACTGGCTAAAGGGGTTTGTCGTCGAGCCCGGAGGACCGAAGTATTTCGGTCCGACCGCGAATGGTTCGTTCAACGGCAAGCCGATCGCCGACACGTTCTCGAACGGTGCCATGGCGCGTTGGGCGAAAGAACATGCGGGCAAAATGTCATCGGAAGAAATCGCGGCAGTCGTGGAATTTCTGCTGTCGCAGGGTGACCGGACCGATCTGGGACCGGTCGATGCCGACTTGGCCGCCAAGGGACGCGAGGTCTTTGAACTGGGTTCGCTCGACGCGAATGCGGAGGGTGCCGAGAGTCGGGCCTGTCTCCAGTGTCATGAAATGGTGATCGACGGCGCACCGCTGGGGACACAGGGATTGGCTCCTGGACCCGACTTGAGCCGCTATGGTTCTGAGGCGTGGTTACGGGACTTTCTGCTGAATCCCGACGCGCCGCACAATTACGGCGACCGGAACGCGATGCCTTCGTACAAGGACCGTATGACGGAAGCGGAGTTCAACATTCTGTTGAAATGGCTGCGTCGTCAGTGGTTGGAAGTCAAAGGCAAGAAGTGAGCGAAATGCGGATTCCATTCGAGTGTCTGTGAACTCGCGGCTTGGAAATTGACAGGTTGACGGACCTCTTCCCGCAAGGGCGGAGGAGTGAGTGGTGCGGTCTATTGAACGGAAGCGGTCCGGTTGATAGACTGCCACCCGACTGGAGAGATGGCAGAGTGGTCGAATGCACCGGTTTGCTAAATCGGCGTAGGGGTTTTACCCCTACCGCGGGTTCGGATCCCGCTGTCTCCGCTTGCGGCGTTCTTCTGGCTCGTGGACTGGAAGAACAGAAATGACGAACGCGACCTGGTGATGAAATGCGGGGGAGCTTGAGGGGTTGCAGGCCTTGGGGCGGGGCCGGTTTATCGCGTTGTGTCGGCGTCTGGGCTCGAGTTCGACAGCGGGTGGTGGCAATTCCAGGGGCGATTGTTTATGTTTTCGGGTTCTTCCCGTCTTTTCTCGTGAGTGCTACTCGACCAGTCTGGTCGAATTTAGAAGCGTCGCTTGCCGATCGTGAAACCAGGACCGTAGTGTGATGAGTACCGAATCCGCTCCCTCGGAACAGACTCCCCCTCCCCGCGTGCAGCTCAACCCGACGGTTGATCCGGAACACGATCGGCCGATTCCGTCGATTGTGCCCGAGCTGGCGGAAGCCGCTCCGGTCGTCGAAGAGATCGTCGAGTCGATCGTTCAGGAACCCGGTCCGCTCGCCGAGACAATTCGTACGGGGGAAGCGGTCGAAATCCCCGCAGTCACCAAGCAATTGGAGCCGGAGCTGGAAGCGGAGATCGCGGCCGCCATGGCGGGTGTCGAAAATCTCGCTTTGGGTGCGGGCGACCCGACCCCCTCTGCTGCGGGAAGTTCATCGTCGGCTCCCGCGAACGCTCCCAACGCGGTCCCTGCCGAGTTCAATCCCGAGGAAGTCACCCCGGGAATGCGTCTGTCGGGGAAGGTTGTCACCGTCTATGGCGACAGCGTCATTCTCGACATTCAAGGGCGTGCCTCGGCCGCCGTTCCAGTCAAGAACTTTGATGCGGCGAAAATCCCGGCGGTCGGTGTGACCCTGGCTCTGGTTGTCGAGCAATACGACGCGGCAGAAGGGCTGATCCGCGCCCGAGTCGCCTCGGGTGGCGGTGTTTCGAAACCCCAGGGGAATTGGGACGCCGTCGCCGCCGGTCAGGTGGTCGATTGTCTGGTCACCAAGACCAACAAGGGAGGGTTGGAGGTCAGCGTCAGCAATCTGCGGGGCTTCATGCCCGCCGCCCAGATTGACATGGCGTACTGCGCGAACCTCGAGCAATTTGTTGGCCAGAAGTTGCGGGCCGAAATTCTGGAAGTGAATCCCCAGAAAAAGAACCTGATTCTTAGCCGCAAGAAGTTTCTGGAGTCGACGCTCGTCGAAACCCGCGACGCGGCGTGGGCCAATCTGGCGGAGGGCCAAAAGGTCGTCGGCAAGGTGAAGTCGCTGAAGGATTACGGCGCGTTCATTGATGTCGGGGGAATCGACGGATTGCTGCACGTCAGCGAGATCACCTGGAATCGGCTGAATCATCCGCGCGAACTGCTGAAGGAGGGGCAGGAGGTTGAAGTGCTGATCCTGTCGATGGATCGCGAGAAGATGAAAATCGGTCTGGGGATGAAGCAGCTCAGCAGCAGCCCCTGGCTCGCGGCGATGGAGAACTACCCGATCGATTCGACGGTCCACGGCAAAGTGACCAAGGTCACTGAGTTCGGCGCGTTTGTCGAACTTGAGCCGGGAATCGAAGGGATGATTCACATCTCGGAACTCGATCACAAGCGGGTGGTTCGGGTCACCGATATCTTGCAGGTCGGGAAGGAAGTCGATCTGAAGGTTCTCAAGATTGAACCCAACAAAAAGCGAATCGCGCTGTCGCTGAAGGCTCTGAAAGAGAAGCCGGAAGGCCCGAAGAAGGTCGCCGACGAGGATCTCGCCCCCAGCGCCAACGCGCCGGCGTACAAGCCCCGCAATCGCAACCCGCTGCGTGGTGGCGGAACCGGCAGCGGTGGCCTCACATTCGGTCGCCCCGACCGCGACTAACCTCTAGACGACGTCTCAAATTCTCCATGCCTCAGCAGATTCAAACTGTCGTCGGTCGCGGCTTGCCGCTGCTGCTGGACGACATCGACACCGACCGCATCATACCGGCACGCTACCTGCGTTGCGTGACGTTTGACGGTCTGGGTGAACACGCGTTCGAAGACGACCGCAAACAGATGTCCGGCCATCCCTTCGACGATCCCCGTTTTCAGGGGGCCGAAGTGATGGTTGTCGGCCGGAATTTCGGCTGCGGTTCATCACGTGAACACGCTCCGCAGGCACTGGTCCGGTGGGGAATCAAGGCGATTGTTGGCGAATCGTTCGCCGAGATTTTCTTCGGCAATTGCACGTCGAACGGTGTGCCGCTGGTCTGCTGCACTCCCGATCAACTGAAACAACTTGCCCAGGCGATCGAACACGATCCGCAAGGAAAAGTCGAAGTCGACCTGGTCGGGCGGGAAGTGCGGTTTCTGGGCACCTCGGGAAACAACCTGAAATTCCCATGTGTCATCCAGGACGGCGCGCGACAATCTCTCACAACCGGTAACTGGGATTTTCTCGGCCAACTGGTGGAGGTGGCCGATCAGGTGCGGGAGACAGCGGCGAAATTGCCCTACATGTCGAATTTCGCACAGCCCGGTTGATTGTGTCGCCAGTGGTTGCGGTCGATGTCGAATTGCAACCACTTCGTTGACAGATGAATCCCCCCATTCTAAACTGTTCTTTCGCTTGACTGAGCCGTCCGTCGGCTTAGTGATTGCGTCTCCGTAGCTCAATTGGATAGAGCGTCGGCCTCCGGAGCCGAAGGTTGGTGGTTCGAATCCACTCGGGGATATTTGAGTCAGTCAGTGACACGTCCAATGACAGGGCCACCCATCAGCCAAACGCCTGTTTGAGT
>JAPLOC010000513.1 GCA_026692825.1 Planctomycetota bacterium
CGCCCTCGAACCGACCGAATTCGCCACGGAACCAGCAACGCCCCCTGGATGCGCGACCGTCGACGTCCCGAGCGACCCAGATGAAACGGTTGTCTTGGATGTGGCGGGCGACTTGACGGTTGCCGTCTATGACGATTCGCGACAGGTCGTCGCGGCCGTTGGTGCGAATTCAGTGATAGCGGAAGCTCCAGAATCCAGCGCGATTCCGTTCGAAGCAGCGAAGCCGGATCGCGCGGCCTGGCTGGTGCCGATCGAAATCTCCGCAGAAATCGAACAACACTTGGTGCCGGGCGCTCGGGCGTCGAACAAGGGTTGCCTCGAGATGTCGTTCGCGGCGTACCCGGAGTTGCTCGAATGGAGTGGTCGGTAGTGGCGCGCGGACAAGCGCGGAGCGAGTCCCGGCAATCTGCCGCCGGTCTTTGAACGCCTGGGAATTCCAGAGGCGGGGCGGATGGAATTGCTACGTGGCTTCGACGGCCGGTTCTGCCGGGTGGCCGGTTTTCACGAATCGATGGCGCAAGAGGCGGCGACGCGGGGCCGCCAGTATTTGGACGGGATACCAACCAGTCGCGCCGCATACGGCGGGCAATCGTCGCGAAGTTCGACGAACAAAGCCTGAACGCGGGGGCGGGCAGGAGTTCGGCGCAGTTCAAAATCTGAAACACAGGTGGAGCCCCCCGGTAAGAATTGGGAGTTCTTCCACCATGACAATTCTTGTGGGCAATGAACAACGCATTTTGACAGGGCAGTTCAGCGTCCTCGGCGTCGGTCTTTGGCGGAGAAGTCGGTAACGGGTAGGATCGCCGGTGTAAACGGCACACGGTTGATACCGATTTCAGGACGGCAGGCGCCGTTTCCTGATTCCGTATTGACTCGACTCGGCGCATTAGAATCAACGAATACAGGGGGCTGGCTGATGGGTGGCACCGTCGTTGCAGCGGCATCTCCGGGCAAGGTTTGTTCAATGAATATCACGACCTCATTGCTTTTCGCGTTCCTTCGGATATACTGATGAAGGCCGATGCGTGCGCGGAACATCCGCCCTTCGGCGACAAGTGTGTCAGTGGATTGTCGGATGACTCGCTAGAGAGCAACCCGGTTGGCGTGAAGTCCGTCCGGGGGGGCTCGATAAGAAGTAAGCCGGCGTGTGGAAAACCCTTACGGGGGTTTTTCGCACGCCGGCTTTTTTCGTTTTTCTCGGCGCGTTTGTTTTGAGTCGCGGGGCGATTTCAACTTCAAACTGGTCGGCGGCCCCGCAGAAGACCAGGGACTTGACTACAGCCGATGACACGACTTCCCGCGAACAGTTCCCTCGTCACCAGCATCATCATCCGGAGAAGAATCTTGCAACCTCGAATTGCGGCGACCCTGCGCCAGGCACTGGCGCTCGTTGTGGTCGGAGCGGTTTTCAACCTGAGTCAGGCGTTCGCTGCTCCCACCGAGCAGGACGGGGTTCAGGTGGTAACGCGTGGTCCCGTGCATGAGGCGTTCGCTGGCGTTGTCGCCTTCGATCACCAGTCGGGCGTCGTTGTACCCAAGTCGCCGCCCGATGCCATCGACGAGACGCCTCCCGAGCAGAGGCCGGCGGGAACCAACGTCGCCTGGATCCCGGGCTACTGGGCCTGGGACGACGAAGCCGACGATTTTCTCTGGGTCAGCGGGGTGTGGAGATTTCTGCCGCCGGGTCGCCAGTGGATCGCAGGCTACTGGGGCCAGTCCGACGCGGGTTACCAGTGGACGTCGGGTTATTGGGCCGACGCCAACGAGAACGAAATCGAATACCTTCCGCAACCCCCGGCGACGACCAACATTGATCCGATCGGACAGCCTGCCTCCGAAGGTCAAACGTGGATCCCGGGCGTCCCGATTTGGAACCAAAACGCGTACACCGTCCGACCCGGATATTGGGCCGGCATGCAGACGGACTGGCAGTGGACTCCGGCGACGTACGTTCAAACCCCACGCGGATATGTCTTCGTCGACGGCTATTGGGATTACTCGCTGAACAATCGGGGGGTGTTGTACGCCCCGGCCCGTTTCAACTCCGGAGTCATGAGCCAACCGGGATTCTCGTACGCCCCCTCGTACGCGATCAATCCGGCGGCTTTGATCGCCAATCTCTTTCTGCGACCTACGTATGGTCACTACTACTTTGGGGACTATTACGCGGGGAACTACGGCGGAATGGGCTATTACCCTTCATACGCCTACCACAACCAGCGCGGTTACGATCCGTTCTACGCCCAACAGCTTTGGATGAATCGTCAAGATGCGAATTGGCAACAACAGAACGAAGCCCAGTTCCTGAACCGCCAGAACAACGAGGCGGCCCGCCCGCCGCAAACCCTGGCCGCTCAGAATGAACTGGTGAAGTCAGGACCACCCAAGGACAAGACTCTGGTGGTCGCGGCTCCCACGGCCAAGCTGACGGGAATGGATGCGAAGCCGTTGCGCTTCCAACCGGTGACTGAAGCCGAGCGAAAACAATTGGGTCAGAATGCGACAGCGATCGACAAGCATCGCGGCGACCGGCGGCAAGCGGAGGTCGGCGGGGGGATCGCCTCGGGAACAGCCACTGCGAAAAAGGCCGAGTTCACCCCGTCGCCGATCGTGGCGAAGTCTCCTGACCAGCTTGGTGCCAAACTGGCCCCGCCCAAGGTTCATGACACTCCCAAAGCGGGACGCGACCCGGCGTCGCAAGCCGACCCGAAGCCAGCGGCGAAGCCCGCGCCAAAAGCGGAACCCAAGCGCGCTGCGAATCCAGAACCGAAAGCGGGAACGAAGCCGACGCCCAGGATCCGGCGTCGCCCGGCAACCCGAAGTCCCCGGCGAAGGGGGCTCCCAAAACGGAACCCAAACGCACTGCGAACCCAGCACCGGCCGCAGGAACGACGCCAACTCCCAAGGCCGGCCCCGATCCCGCGTCGCAAGCCGACCCGAAACCAGCGGCTAAGCCCGCGCCAAATGCGGAACCCAAGCGTGCAGTGAAGCCAGCACCAGCCGCGGGAACGACGCCGACTCCCAAAGCGGGACCTGATCCGGCGTCGCAAGCCGACCCGAAGCCTGTCGCGAAACCGGCACCCAAGGCCGAACCGAAGCCCAACGGAGATTCGACGCCCCCTGCCGGTCCCAAGCCGGCGCCCAAAACAGAACCGAAAAACTAGGCTCGTGTCCGCGACGCGGACGCGGATGTCATGGAGCTTTCCCGCAGGACCGTATCACAATGTTGAGATTCGCGATGATTTCCCTAATCTGCGCCGTGACCTGTGGCGTCACGGGGTATGGTGGAACCGTGCCGTTCGCCTGGAACTGGACGCTCGCCCTGTTCGTGCTGTTCCTTGCAGGGCGATTGCACCAAAATCACTCTGAAAACAGGACTTTCTCGAGATATTCGGTACTCCAAGCGGCTCTGAGTCGTTTGTTCTTGATTCCCATCTTTGCCGTCGTTTCGTTCTTCAGCATGCTGAGCGCGGTCCGTCGGA
>JAPLOC010000514.1:0-1147 GCA_026692825.1 Planctomycetota bacterium
CGCGAATCTTCTGAATGACCGATCGCAGTCCTTTGTCGCTGCGGGACATGCCGCAGTAGTCCCACATCAGCTTGCCCAGCTCACGGTGGAAGCTGTCGACCGTTCGCTTCCCGTTGATGTTGAGCAGTTTGTAGGTTCGCGAACGAGTCTCGGCCAGGCAGCGTTCGAATTCGGGGTGATCGGTCGTCACCTTTTCGAGCTTGCGCGTCGCGAGGTGGTTGCTGACCGTGTACGGGGCGATGAAGTAACCGTCGGCCAGTCCCTGCATGAGGGCGCTCGCCCCCAAACGATTGGCACCATGGTCGCTGAAATTCGCCTCTCCCAGGACGAACAGCCCCGGGATCGTACTTTGCAAATGGTAATCGACCCACAGCCCACCCATCGTGTAGTGGACGGCGGGGTAGATACGCATCGGGTTCTTGTACGGATTCTCGTCGGTGATCTTCTGATACATGTCGAAGAGGTTGCCGTACCGAGCCCGAATCGCCGCCTCTCCGTCGCGACGAATCGCTTCCGAGAAGTCGAGATAGACCGACTGGCCACCCGCTCCCACACCGAAACCCGCATCGCACCGTTCCTTGGCCGCCCGTGACGCGACGTCGCGCGCCACCATGTTGCCGTAGGTCGGGTAGCGTCGTTCCAGGTAATAGTCTCGGTCGGCGTCAGGAATCTGGTCGGGGGAACGCGTGTCTCCCGCCTTCAAAGGCACCCACACCCGACCGTCATTTCGCAGACTTTCGCTCATCAGCGTGAGCTTCGACTGGTACTCCCCGTGAACGGGGATGCACGTCGGGTGAATCTGCGTGTAACAGGGGTTCGCGAACAACGCGCCGCGCTTGTACGCACGCCAGGCGGCGGTCACATTCGACCCCTTCGCCAGCGTCGACAGGTAGTACAGCGTGCCGTAGCCACCCGTACACATCAGCACGGCATCAGCCGCGTACGTTTCGAGTTGACCTGTCACCAGATTGCGAACGACAATGCCCCGCGCGACACCATCGATCACGACCAAGTCGAGCATTTCCCGCCGGGGGAAGACCTTCAACCGCCCGACATGCTGTTGCCGCATCAGGGCGCTGTACGCTCCCAGCAGTAACTGCTGTCCGGTCTGACCACGGGCGTACAACGTACGCGACACCAGTGAACC
>JAPLOC010000514.1:1176-7688 GCA_026692825.1 Planctomycetota bacterium
CAGCAGTCCGCCATATTCGCGGGCGAACGGCACCCCTTGCGCGACGCACTGATCGATGATATTGACACTGAGTTCCGCCAGGCGATGCACGTTGCTCTCGCGGCTGCGGAAGTCGCCCCCCTTGATCGTGTCGGCGAACAGCCGATTCACGCTGTCGTTATCGTTCTGATAGTTCTTGGCGGCGTTGATGCCTCCCTGGGCGGCAATACTGTGCGCACGACGGGGAGAATCTTGAAAACAGAACGCCTTGACGTTGTAGCCAAGTTCCGACAGCGACGCCGCGGCACTCGCCCCCGCGAGGCCGGTCCCGACCACGATGATTTCGAACTTCCGCTTGTTGGTCGGGCTGACCAGCTTCAGTTCATCCTTGCACTTCTGCCAGCGATCGGCAACCGGCCCGGTGGGGCACCGTCCGTTCAGCAGCGGCGACGCAGCCGTCGTCATGTCTTAAGTACCTTCACTTCGAATGAAACGCCCAGGCCCACAGCGGAAAGCTGGAGAAGCCCAGAGCGACGGCCAGTGCGAACAGGGTGCTGAGCGTTTTCACCCCGGAATTGTACTTCGGATGATTGAAGCCCAACGTCTGAAAAGCGCTTTGGACGCCGTGCAGCACATGGTATCCCAGCGCGAAGCTGCCAATGATGTAGACGATGGCTGTCAACGGATCCCGAAGCAGAATCTGAGCCTTCGCGAACGGCGTCTCGCTCTCGACCGCCGGGTTTCGCAACTCGAACTTGAAGTCGCTCAAATGCAGCAGGAGGAACAGGAGAACGACAATCCCCGTACCGTACATGACGGACGAGGCGGGCTTCAGAAACGGTCCCGGCGGGAGCTTGGACTGCCGCATCTCATAACCGATGGGACGGGCGGCCCGATTTTCCAGAGTCGTGCGGAACGCCGTCACCAAGTGCATCACAAACAGCAGCAACAATCCCACTTCCGCGATGGGAAGCAGCAGTTTCTGCGAGTGCAACGCCTCGGCGTAATGGTTGTACTGCTCGGCACCGACGTACAACAGCAGATTCCCGCCCAGATGGGCCGCGAGGAAGCCACACAACGCCAGCCCGGTTATCGCCATCACCAGCTTTTTGCCGATGGACGAACTGAAAGCTTTGATCACCCAGCTCAAGCGTTACTCCTTGCGATTCGGTCCGGAAACCACGCCCGGATTATAGAGACGGCTACGGAACCTTCAATGCAGTCGGGCCGGGAGGGGAATCTACCGGTTTTTCGCAGGGATTCCACGGATCCGGGAAGGGACGCGAACCAAAAAACCCGGAATTGGGAATGAAAATTGTCACGATTTCCCACGCCGCCCCTTCTTCTTCGGACCCGTTTTCGCCCCCTTGGGCTTTTTCTTGGCAGAGGTTTTCCCCCCCGGCTCCTTCCCCAATTTCCCTCGGGGCGCTGCACCAGGTGATTTTCCCCGACGTGGGAATTTTGCACCAGACTCCGCCTGGGGCGTGTCCGACGCGGTGGCCTTCTTGGCAGCGTTTCCGGCACGGGAACCTACAAGTCGCAGCTCCAACTTGCGGCGGTCGATATCAACATGCGCGACCACGACGCGCACCGATTCGCCCAACTGATGCGTTCGTCCACTCCGCCGGCCGACAATCGCCTGCGCCTCGCGATCGAAATAGTAGAAGTCATCATCCAGCGACGAGACCTGCACCAGTCCCTCTGCGGGAACTTCGATGAGCTGGCAGAAGAACCCATACTCGGCGACCCCAGTGATCACCGCCTGGAATTCCCGGCCGATTTGACCGTTCATGTAGACCAGAAGTTTGACTTTGATCAACTCCCGTTCCGCTTGCTCGGCCCGGCGCTCGGTTTGCGAGCAATGTTCGCCCGCCAATCGTAAGTCATCCGGACTGCGGTTCCCCTTCCGATAACCCGCTTCCCCTTCGGTTAACCCGTCGAGCAATCGATGGATTGTGAGATCGGGATACCGGCGGATCGGACTCGTGAAGTGGCAGTAATTGTCAGCCGCCAGCGCGTAATGACCGAGTTCTTCCGGGGAATAGGTCGCCTGTTTCAGACTGCGCAACAGCGCGTAGTTGATAGCCTGGCGATGCGGCGTGTCACGGACACGTGCCAGCAGCGACTGCAAATCGCCCCGGCTTTGCAGCCGTTTCACGTTGTAGCCCAACGCCTGAACGAATTGGGTCAGGCCGCGCAACCGCAGGATGTCGGGATCGGGGTGAACCCGGCGTAGAAAGGGGACGCCCCGATCGGCGAGCGCCGTCGCGACCGCCACATTCGCCGCCAGCATGAACTCCTCAATGATCTGGTGACTGGCATCGTGGGGGACCAGGTGAGCCCCCTGTACCCGCCCCTGTCTGTCGATATCGACTTTAACCTCGGGGAGTTCCAGCTCAATCGCCCCCGCATCTAGCCGGCGTTTTCGCAGGATCCGCGAGAGCTTCAACATCCGCCCCAGCAATTCGAAGACTTCGGTCGAAACGCCAGGCGTTGGAGCGGCCCGCTCCAGCAGCGGCATAACTTCTTCGTAGGCGAATCTCTTCGTCACCCGAATCGCGCTGCGATGAAATTCCGCATGGATGGGTATTCCTTCGGCATTGAACTCAATCAATGCGGTGCGTGTGAACCGAACCCGTCCCTGCTGCAGACTGGCGAGCGCGTTGGAAATCAACTCGGGCAACATCGGCAGAACACGGTCGGGCAGGTAGACGCTTGTGCCTCTGCGGTACGCCTCGCGATCCAGTGCCGACCCGACCGGGACGAAGTGGGCGACGTCGGCGATATGGACACCGAGCAGCCAATGGCCGCGTTCAATGATCTTCAACGAAATCGCATCATCAAAATCGCGGGCGTCGACCGGATCGATGGTGACGATGGTCTGTTCAGTCAGATCCAGTCGGTCTCCCAATTGCGATTCGTCAAACCGCTCGGCCTGGTCGCGGGCGTCGTCGAGAACCGCCTCGGGAAACTCGTCGGGCAGTCCGAATTCGTGAATGATCGAGAGAGTGTCGACCCCCGGGGCATGTTGCGCTCCGAGAACCCGCGTGATCACCCCTTCCCCGCCTCGAAAGGACGTGGGAAACCGCACCATTTCGAAGACGACTTTGTCGCCGGGCCGTGCCCCTTTGGCTCCCGGATCTCCCACCAGGACCGGCAGCGGAAATGCGGACCCGTCCACCTGGACGAACCCGTCGCCATCGGTCTCAGAATAGACTCCAACAAACGTGCGCGTCGCCCGCTCGACGATCTCGACCACCCGACCCCTGATCCGCTGATCCCGATGGTCGCCGCGGAGCAGTTCCACCAGCACCCGGTCCCCCGTGTGGGAGTCCCCGAGATTCTCTGCCGGTATGTAAACATCGGCAGGAGGATCGCCACTTTTGGTCGCGCCGGCCCGCACGATGAGGAACCCCGCGCCGGCGGCGGTTTTCCGGATCGTCCCTTCGACCAAACCCTTGCGTGAAGTGGGCCGTAGCGTTCCGTCGGCTGCCCGACGGATTTTTCCAGTTGCCACCAAGCGTTCGAGTGTGGCGCGAAACGCCTCACGTCCCTTTTTCGCCACGTTCAATTGCCGGGCGAGTTCCCGGTCGGCAACGGGCTGATAACCGGGACGCGATATTGTCTGTTGGATCTTGCGGGAGAGTTCATCCATTTGTTCTAATCTACCATCGGGCAGTCGCTCTTGCGAACCGCAGGGGAATTCAACTCGGGGTGCCGCGCTGTTCACCACATCAATTTTGCCGCATGTGTTGCGTTTTGCACAAATTCAGATCGCCTTCGGTGGAGTTCTGACCAGCGGCGGGTGGGCGTTCTGCGTAGTGTGGGGCGTGATCCGAGTGCCTGAATTCGCGTTTTCTGTCCTCAAACGGTGGAGTGGCCTGCAATTTGCATGTAGGTCGGTTTATGCAAGTCGACACGGTCGAACAAATGGTCGAGTTGCTGCACCGCAGCAAACTCCTGACCTCTGAACAGCTCAGCCAGATCGCCGCCCTCGAGGCGCGCGACGCCGAGCAGCTTGTACGGCGGATGTTCCGCCGCGGCTGGCTCACGCGCTGGCAGGCGTTGACGCTGCTCGAGGGGCGATGTCAGTTCACCATCGGTCGATACACGCTGCTCGAGCTGATTGGGACCGGCGGGATGGGCGCAGTGTTCAAGGCGGTTCGCCCCGAAATCGGCCGAGTCGTCGCGGTCAAAGTGCTAAAGCCAAAAGTCCTGCGAAAGTCTTCGGGGATTCCGCGATTTCTGCGCGAGATTCGTTCGGCGGCCTCACTGGACCATCCGAACATTGTTCAGGCGTACGATGCCGACAAGGTCGATGGAACCTATGTCTTGGTCATGGAGTACGTTCACGGGCGCGACTTGAAGTCGTACATCACCGACAAAGTGCCGATGTCGATTCCCTGGCTGTGCGAGTGCATGCGCCAGGCAGCTCAGGGGATGCAGCACGCGGCGGACCGGGGGACCGTTCACCGCGATATCAAACCCGCGAACCTGATGGTCACGTCGACCGAGCCCGATGGTCCGCCGATTGTCAAAATTCTGGATTTCGGATTGGCGCGGTTTGCCAGTGAGACCGAAGAAGACGAAGGACTGACCCGGGTGGGACAGGCGGTGGGAACACCCGACTATATTTCGCCGGAACAGGCCCAGAACTCCCGTTCCGCCGACGTCCGTGCGGATATTTACAGTCTCGGCTGCACGTTTTTTGAACTGCTGACCGGGCAGGTGCCGTTTCCGATTGAAAACCTGACCGAAAAACTCGTCGCCCGCGTCCGGTTCGACGCGCCCCGCGTCAGTTCATTGCGGCCCGACATTCCACCGGAGATTGACGCGATCGTCGCCCGCATGATGGCGCGGAACCCCGCCGATCGGTACCAGACCCCGCTCGAACTGGCCCGGGCGTTAGTACCGTTCGCGTTGTCAACCGGTCAAGTGGCGGGCGATTGCACGGGGAGTGATTCGGGATCGTCGTCGGACTGGGAAGTTCAGAACGACAGCGTCTATGGTCGGTTTCTCGACAACCTCAACGAGGCGGTGGAGAGGGATGAAAACGGCGTGGTGACGGTAAAATCCGCTGCCGGTTCTGTCGCGGTGTCCGATCCTCCGCCGTCGAGTCACACGGGACGCCGCCCCACTCGCAAATCGGTCGGACCGCTCGCGGTGGGAGTCGCCGTCGCCGCCTTCGCTTGGATTGCGATCCTGCTCTTTCTGTTCGCTCCGCCGAAGCAGTCGGTGGTGAACCCGCGCGGCGGCCGACTGGAACCGCAAGTCGGTGGTGCGGAGGCGGAACCGATTCCCGAAACCTCCGGTCGCGCGGCCGCCAAAGAACTGCTTGCTCTGGGCGCGACGCTGCTCGCCACAACCACCTCAAACGCGCCCGGCGCGGTGAAATGGCCCGGGCCGCCCGATTCCGATTCTCCGCGTTGGGTGGTCGAGATCAATAACGAAGCGCAACTTCCCCGGGATGCCGACCAGATTGTGGGAATTGAATTCCGGCAGAACGATTATGTCACAAACATGACTCTGGAACGAATTACGGAGTTGCCCGGCATCGAACAGTTGATTTTGATCGGCTGTAAACTCACCGACTCAGGGCTGGAGAACCTGGGGAAGCTGCCAAAAATCCGCGTCCTGAACCTCTCGGGAATGATGGCGATCAGCGATCTGGGAATGAGGCACCTGAAGTCGCTGGAACATCTGGAGGACCTCACCCTCAACCAAGTGGCATTCAATGGAGAAGGACTGGCGCACCTGTCGCACCTTTCCCGAATCCGCCGGCTCAACCTCGACTACACACGTGTTTCCGGCCCCGCGTTGCGGCACCTGGAATCGTTTAAGAACCTCGAAGTGCTGTCGCTCAACGGGAACAAAATCCCCCCGGGAGCGCTCGCGATGCTGGAACCGCTCGACCAACTGAAAGAACTCAGTCTGAGTTCCACCAGCCTTTCGGAACAGGCGGTCTCGAATCTGGTGCGGCGGCGGCCAAACCTCAAGGTGAAACTGTAGCTTCACGTTCAGCGAACGATTGTCCGCACGAGACGAATGCCGCAATCTGCCAGCCGGGTACTCGGTCGCGTCGCGTCGCGACGGGCGCTGCGTCCCCGGTTGTCTCCGGAATCCCACGCCCCGCCTCGATAAATTCGCACCGTTCCCGGCAGTCCCTTAAGCGGATCGGGGTTGTCGGCGGATGGGTATTCGGCCATCCAGTCGTTGCACCACTCCAACACGTTGCCGTGAATATCGAACAAGCCGCCGATGCTGGGGCGTAACTGGCCTCCCACATGCGTCACCTTGGAACTGTTGTCGACGAACCAGCCGTAGTGTCGCAAGAGTTGTCGGTCACTGCCAAAACTGTACGCGGTGCGCGTCCCCGAGCGGCAGGCGAATTCCCATTCCAATTCCGTCGGCAAACGGAAGCCCGGCTTTGTGACATCGACCATCCAGTTTTTCGGGAACACGGTTCCATCCTCGAAGGTCGCCTTCTCAATACCCGGCGACTCCGGGTCGGGGTAGCATTGGTCCTCTTCAGA
>JAPLOC010000515.1 GCA_026692825.1 Planctomycetota bacterium
ATCCACAACCCCGAGTCCCAGCGACCATGACCCTGCGCATCGGCAGCGCCCCCGATTCCTGGGGCGTGTGGTACCCCAGCGATTCCCGTCAGACCCCTTGGCAGAGATTTCTGAATGAAATCGCCCAGGCGGGTTACGAGTGGACGGAATTGGGTCCGTACGGGTATCTGCCGACCGATCCGCGGATTCTGCGCGAGGAACTGAGTCAGCGGGGGTTGCGGGTGTCGGCCGCGACGGCGATCGGGCATCTCGAACAACCCGAGGCTTGGCTGGAACTTGAGAAACAGGTGCGGGGAGGAGGAGAACTCGCGGCGACGCTGGGGGGGGAATTCCTGGTCCTGATCGACGACCTCTACACCGACCCCTTCACCGGGGCGCAGAGATTACCGACGGAACTGGGTGCGGCAGGCTGGAAGCGGCTCATTGAGACGACACACCGGGTGGCGGACCGGGCGCAGGAGATTGGCTTGAGGCTGGTGTTTCATCCGCATACAGACACGCATGTGGAATACGAACATCAGATCGAACGGCTGCTGGAAGAGACCGACCCGGCCCGGGTTTCGCTCTGTCTCGACACGGGACACCACGCGTATCGCGGAGGGGATCCAGTCGCGTTTATGCAGAAGCACCACGCGAGAATTCCGTATCTGCATTTGAAAAGTGTCGACTTGCAGAAGCGCGACCGGGTGCTGCGCGAGCGAATTCCGTTTGGGACGGCGGTGGGGGACGACGTCTTCTGTGAGCCATCGCAGGGAGTGGTCGATTTCGAAGCGTTTCGCGACGTACTCGAAGAGGTGGGGTACGACGGTCTACTCACTGTTGAACAAGACATGTATCCCGCGCCGTTTGAGAAGCCGTTGCCCANNNNGCGGGAGTATTTGCGAAGGATCGGGTACGGTAGTCCTCAGCAAGGCAAGTAACGACGCGTTGAACCAGAGCCGCGCCCGTCAGAAAGAGGTGATCCACTACCGCTTTCTGACGGGCGCGGCTCTGCGTTGATACTTCGATTTTCGCACGCATCGAGCGGACGGGAATGCGGTCAGCGAAGAGGAAACCAATCCCTAAGGACGCTTTGCAATTTCTGAAATGCAGGATCAACACATGGATCGATCGGTAGTTTCCGCGCCAAGCGATTGAAGATTGCTGATGAAACGGGTTTGTTCAATTGTCGCAAAGTGGCGCGGAGCGCCTCCTTCGGACGAACCATCTTTCCATGTTCCCTGACCTCATACCCTTCATCTGTCAGCCAATCAAATAGTGTGAGATCGGTGCGATTCCACCCCAGGAGTTCGGGCAATTTTGGCGCGTTCGACCAGACCCATGCTTCCACTTCAGGTCGAATCACGATCACTGCCGCACGGTCCAGCCAGCCGTTCTTCCGCAACCGTTCTTCGATTTCCGTTTCCAAATCCGCAGGTTCAGTTCGTTCCGCACCCGAACCCTCCCAATCGAATATTACAAGGGCATGACGGAATTTATTGAGATCGATGCGGAGGAATTCAGGACACTGGCGGCGGCAACCTGGGTCGCGCCCAGGATGAACTCGAACCACGTACCTTGGTCGTTCAATTCCCAAATCCCTGCAGCGCGCTTCAAGCAACCCGCAAATCACCTGCTCGGTATCCTTGTCGGCCACGAGGATACTGAGGCCGTCTGCAGGGAACGCACTCATCCCAGAACCCCAGAAGCGAACAACGTACTCAACTCCACTCCTTGTTTCCAATCGGCAAGCGCCGGATGTTCATCCCCCCTGACGATGTCGGTGGCTCCCTGGTCATCCTTCGCGAAGCAGAGTAACTGTATCGGGTCCACGAGTCCGAGAACGATGGGAGAATGCGTCGCTAACAGGATCTGGGCGCGATAAGCGGACGACAGCGACTGGAACACCGCTTCAACCGCCCTGGGATGGATCCCATTCTCAGGCTCTTCGATCAAATAGATTCCCTCGAAGTCGGGCAGATACGGGGGGAGTGTGAGCGCCAGCAAACGCAGTGTGCCATCCGACGCCATCCACGAGGGAACCTGCAATCCTCCAGAATAGCACAGCATCAGATAGCGGTGTCGATCATCTTCCCGCTCGATGGTGCGAATGTCTTCGATGTCGGGCAGAGCGGTGCGGACATGAGACAACCAGTCTTGAAAGGCCTCGGACGTCTGGTGCCCCGATCCGTTCGCAAAACTCCCCGACGATCGCAGGCGTTCCACGACCCAGGGGAGATTCGAGCCGTCGGTCTTGAACCCACGAATCTGCCCCGGTGGACTGGCCAGACGCATCCGCTGGCTATCGAGTACGAACCGTTGTACCCCTTGGGAAAGGAGCTGCTTGAACCAACTGGAAACCGGAAACTGTGATTCGTCGTCAGGCAGATTTCCAAGTGCCGACTTACGCGGCCCCAGTCGATACGACGGTGCCCATCCACCTAACATGTCCGGATTGCGCTCAGAGTAATAGAAGGTACTTCTGTCCGGAGTCTTCTTGACAACGGTTCGCGCGCATGTTCGGTCCGGATCTTGTCTGAGATTTGTCGGAAACCAAGATCTTGGGTTCGGAAAATCTTGCCGGGGAATTCGCGAAACCAGCGGGTTTTCGGGCTTGAGCGTAACCGTCTCAGCCAATATCTCGACCTCAGAGCTATCAGCGGCAGAGCGACCAATTTTGACAGCATAACGAATCGTCGCGGAGGGAGACTGGCTCCAACAACTCGCATCCCGTTGCAATTCCTCCGGAATCCGAGCTTCGATCACCAGTTCAAACGAATTTCCGTTTCGACCAAACAAGAAGTCTTCAAAATTACGACTTCGCCGGTCCAATGCGTCGTCTAACCCACCCGAAACCAGATCTCCCAAAAACGCCACGACGTCGAGAAACGTCGTTTTACCGCTCGCGTTCGGCCCGACCAGCACATGAAACTCCCCAAGTGGTTGCGAAATGTATCGCAGACACCGGAAGTTCAGGGCTTCGATCAAAGTGATCATGGCAGGCCGAATCGCGTGATGTGGTGCATTCGAAGCGAGCCGGGCGCAACCTACCCGGGATCGCTATTTCTTCTCGGTCGCCTGTCCCTTCGACGGGGCGGCTTCGGGTTTGCCCCACAACCGCATGACGTCCATCGACACCACCCACAGCATCAGACTGAGGATCATCGCCAGGCCAACATACGTCGCGCCGACCACCACCCGTTCATTCGCCGGCGTGCCGCGAATTCCCTCCCACAGCAGGAACATGAAGTGCCCGCCGTCCAGAACCGGGACCGGCATGAAGTTCAAAACCGCCAGCGACACACTCAACATCGCCAGAAACAGCATGAAGTCACCGTATCCCGACTGGGCGAACACATAGGCCGTCTCGGCGATCCGAATGGGGCCACCCACCGCGCGGTGCGAAATCTGGCGGTTGACCAGCCGCAGGATTGTCAGATACATCTCGGAGAATGAACCGAGCGTGTGGTCGAAGCCGAGCGAGATCGCTTCGCCAATGTTGTCGGCCTGCTTGATCGACCGGTTTTCTCCCGGAATCACCCCCCGGATTGGCAGGAACCAGTCTTCCGCTTCCTTCGGTTCCAACACCACCGATCGCGGTTCTTTCGCGTCGGGAGACTTCACCAAAAGCTCGACCTTGTTCAGCGGATAGGACTGCATCAGCCAGAAGATTCCCGGCCAGTTGAGTTTGTCGTCCGCCAGCGGAACCACGAGCGATTCATCGGGAACCATCGTCGCGACTTGCTTGCCCACTCCTGGCACCTCTCGCGGAACAATTCGGAACTCGACGATGTTGTCCCCTTCGCGAATCTTCACCTCGGCGGCGGGACTTCCCTCTTCGACGGCGACCACATGGTGCAGCACATTCACCGCCACCCCAATCGACGAAATCGCCATCGGACAACTGGGTACGAAGAACAGCGGACGCTCAAGCTCGTCCCGAACTTCGGGAGTCAATTTCACCGTGATCGTTGTCGGGTTGCTGCCGTTCACTTCGCGGCGGGCAGTCACCACGACTTCCTGCCCCGCATGTTCGCTGAAGAAATCCGGCAGCCGGAGGACATCAATGTCCTTGCCAACTTGCAGCGACTTCTCACCGGCCGCGACCTGGGTGATCGTGTCCCCCACCATCAGGCGGTTCTCTCCGTCGGAAGCGGCGTCGGCCGGGGATCCCTTTTGAATCCCCTGGATCTTGCCAATCGCCATCCGCAGCCCCAGCGTCCGATAGTGGTTCGGCCCGACGTTGATCAATGTCAGCGGAGCACTTTCGGGTTCCTCTTTGCGGTGGACACCAAATGTCACCGACTCACTCCGTTTTTCGTACAGCAAATGTTGGAATTCGGTGTACGATTTCAGCGTCACATCGTCCAACTTGACGATCTTGTCCCCCGATAGAAACGGTGGCTTCGCTGACGCCGCCGACATCCCTTCATTGACGGGATTCTGGTCGGGGGCCATCACACGCAGGGCCAGAGCCGATTCGGCCTCGGTGTGAATCGATGGGAAGAGTTCTTCCTTATTCTCGAGGTCACGAACCGGTTCGACCGCCGTCACAATCCGCAGTCCGTTCCGTTCGACCTCGATTTCGATCTTCTCGCCCTTGGCCGAAAGCGCGACCGCCCGGCGAAGGTCGGCGAAACCGAGTTTCGTTCCTGCGTGGCTTCCGATCCGGATGATCTTGTCTCCCTGCCGCAACCCCGCCTTCCAGGCCGGCATTCCGGGAGTCACTCCACCAATCACCGCCGGGTTGTAATGCACACTCAGGCTGAACGCGAGAATGAAAAACAACACCGCCGTGATCAGGTTGTTAATGACCCCCGCCGAGATGATCGCCATCCGTTGGGGTACGCTTTTGGCCGTGTAAGAGCGAGGATCGCGGGCGACCTGGTCGTTGGTCATCTGGGCGGGGTCGGCGTCATCCTGCCCGAGCATTTTGACGTACCCCCCCAACGGCAACAGCGACAGCGCGTATTCCGTTTCCCCTTTGACGAACCGCAACAGGACCGGTCCGAAACCAATGCTGAAGCGTTCTACCTTCACACCACACCACTTGGCGACGGCGAAGTGCCCCAGTTCGTGGATGAAGATGACAAGTCCCAGGCCGCAGGCGGCCAGCAGCATGCTGCCCAGCTTGGCCAGCGTCAGCGAAGTCAGGAAATCCACCGAGTTACCTCCTCACGAGCCCAACCATCCAACCGACGCAAATCGGTCAAGGTCGGGTTAAGATCGAATGTGTGCGTTTCGAGAACCGCGCGACAGGCGCGGGGGATGTCGCGGAACTTCAACTGCCCCTTCAAAAACAACTCCACCGCCCGTTCATTGGCGGCGTTCAGCACCGCCCCACACGTTCCACCCCGCCGGGCGACTTCGAAACCAAGTCCCAACGCGGGAAAGGTGTCGAGATCGGGGGGCAGGAAATCAAGATGGAACGCGGACTGCCAATCCAACCGGGGAGCGGGACCATCCAGCCGTTCGGGCCAGGTGAGCGCGTACTGGATCGGCAGTTTCATGTCGGGCGGGGAAAGCTGCGCCATAATCGATCCGTCGACAAACTCGACGAACGAATGGACGATCGACTGCGGATGGACGACCACTTCGATCTGGTCGGCCCGCAAGCCGAACAGCCACCGCGCCTCGATCACTTCCAGCGCCTTGTTCATTAAAGTCGCTGAATCGATAGTAATCTTGGGACCCATCACCCAATTGGGGTGTTTGAGGGCCATTTCGGGAGTGACGGTATCGAGCTGGCTGGAAGTCCAGCCGCGAAACGGCCCCCCGCTCGCCGTCAGCACAATCCGCCGAACCTCCTGCGACTGACCCGACTGCAACGCCTGAAACACAGCACTGTGTTCGCTGTCAACCGGCAGAACCTGCGCTCCGCGACGTTGTGCCAGGTCCATCACCAGTGGCCCGGCGACCACCAAAGTCTCTTTGTTCGCCAGACAGACCCGCTTGCCTGCCTCCAGGGCCGCCCAGGTCCCTTCGAGCCCGGCCGCCCCGACAATACTGGACACAACCACATCCACTTCGGGGTCGCTGGCGATCCGCGCGACGCCATCCGGACCGAACAACAACTCTGTTCGGGACGAGAACACTCCGCCGGGGATCTGCCCTTTGAGCCGAACGTCCTCTAGGACCGCGAATCGCGGGGCGAACCGCTCGGATTGTTCTCCCAGCAGCTTCCAGCTCGACCGGGCGGCGACGCCGTGCAGTGACAGGCGTTCGGGAAGGGAACCGATCACCTCAAGGCAATTGGTTCCGATCGATCCTGTCGAGCCAAGAACGGCGACGCGCTGCATTTGCTGAATCTGGTTTGCTCAGTGGAACTTGTGGCGAAATTCTAAGGGGCGTCCGGAAGTGCCGCAAGGGCGGATTCTCCGGTTGACCCTGCCAGCATTCCCGCCTAGAGTTGACACATGACTCAACCTCCTTCAAAAAAGCCGGTCGGCAAACCGTCGAAAACGGGCGGTGGTACACGTGGTCGCCCCGAAAAAAGCAGCGGGCCGGGCTTGTTGCTCTATCTATCGATCGTCGCCACGGTGGCGGTGTTGATTGGCGTCTGGTTCAACCGCGAGGGTGCGGCGGTCAAACTCAGTTGGAATCGGTTTGAGTCGGATGTCCGGGCCGACAAGTTCACCACCGAGAATATCAAGAAACTGACCATCGGCCGCGAACAACTCACGTTCCAGTGCGCCGAGACGGTCAACTTAGGGGGGCCAGTCCGAAACCGTCGTACGTTCGTACAGTGTCCCCGCCTTGGCCGCCGGCGACACCCAGCGCAATCAACTGACCGAGCTGCTAAAGCAGAAGTCAATCGATTACACCTTCGAAGACGCCCCTCCCGAGTGGATCGGGCTGCTGTATCCGATGCTGCTGGCGCTCCCGTTGATCATCTTTTTCATCATCATGCTGCGGCGTGGTGGTGGCGCGGGGTCGGCTTTGTCGTTTGGTCGCAGCCGGGGGAAGATGCTGGCGGAGGAAGACCTCGACGTCACGTTCGATCAGGTCGCGGGAATCGACGAAGCGGTCGAAGAACTGCGGGAAATCGTGGAATTCCTGCGGACGCCCGGCAAGTACCAGGCGCTCGGCGGAAGAATTCCCCGCGGTGTCCTGCTGGTCGGTCCTCCCGGAACGGGCAAGACGCTGCTCGCCAAGGCGATTGCCGGCGAAGCGGGGGTTCCCTTTTTCAGTCTCTCGGGATCCGACTTTGTCGAGATGTTCGTCGGTGTGGGGGCCGCCCGGGTCCGCGATATGTGCTCGCAAGCAGGTGCCAAAGCCCCCAGCATCATCTTCATTGATGAACTGGACGCCCTGGGTAAGGTCCGTGGCAGCGGACTTCCCGGCAGCCACGACGAACGCGAACAGACGCTCAACGCGCTGCTGGTTGAGATGGATGGTTTCCCCACGGATCAAAGCGTGATCGTCATGGCGGCGACCAATCGACCGGAAACGCTCGATCCCGCGCTGATGCGTCCAGGGCGGTTTGATCGGCAAGTACTGGTCGACAAACCGGACGTCAAAGGCCGCGAGGCGATTCTGAAAGTCCACATCGGCAAGATCAAGGCGGCAGACGATATCGATCTGAAGCACTTGGCAAAGCTGACTCCGGGTTTTGTTGGGGCCGATCTCGCGAATCTGGTGAATGAAGCCGCGCTTTTGGCCGCCCGCAAGAACCGCAACCGGGTGACCATGGCCGAGTTTGAAGAGGCGATCGAACGGGTCGTCGCCGGCCTGGAAAAACAGACGCGACTGATTCCAGAAGACGAAAAACGGCGGGTCGCGATTCATGAATGCGGGCACGCACTGGTTGCGTGCAGCCTGCCGGGGACCGACCCCGTTCATAAAATCTCGATCATCCCGCGCGGACTTTCCGCATTGGGCTACACGTTGCAACGACCGAATGACGACCGCTACCTGCACACGCAGTCAGAGTTGGAACATCGCATCTGCGTGCTGCTGGGAGGCATTGCCGCCGAGGAGCTGATCTACAAAGAGACTTCCACCGGCGCTCAGAATGACCTGGAACGAGCCAGCGACATCGCGCGGCGGATGGTGACCGAGTTTGGCATGAGTCCCCGGCTCGGGCGGGTGAATTACCGGGACAGCGGTCGCTCCCCGTTCACCGCGCAGGTCTACGCCCCATCGCCTGAGGTCGGGCAAAGCGAGCAGACGCGGCGAGAGATTGACCTCGAAGTGAAGCGGATCATTGATGAAGCCGCCCAAACGGTTCAAGAGTTGCTGGTCGGCCGGCGGCCGATCCTCGAGCAGATGTCCAAGGAGCTGTTTGACAAAGAGGTGATGGACGCCGACGACATTCGGCGGATCATGGACGCGCACACGACCAGCCCGCAACTTGTGCCGGGAACGGGAGTGAGTCCATCGCCGGCGGTTGCGGAGCCTGCAACTCACGAGCGATCTGCGGAACGCCCGGCATCGTAGTGTGGATTTGAATCCATACGAGCGAAACGCATCTGAGCGCAGATCTGATTCACCTGCCGGCGGATCCGGCATGGGGTCTTCGCCCCGTGCGGCCACCCCGGTTAGCCCGTTTTCATTCACCTGCCCCGCGAGGGGGCAGGGGTCTCAAGTGAAAATGTCTCAATTGGTTCCGCGCTCGGAATATAATTGCGCCAACCGAGCTAACACACGTTCTCCCTGCGGTCCAGCGGCGGTCACCCGAAATCGTCGTCCAGTCTCACCCGTCGTTTCGATTTCGATCCGCAGGTGATCGGCCGGCAAGACATCGGCCACCTTGTCGGCCCATTCCACAAAACAGACCCCCGTGCCAGCGAAATACTCGTCGACACCGAGATCCTGGAAGGCACCACTCGATGCGAGTCGATAGGTGTCGAAA
>JAPLOC010000516.1 GCA_026692825.1 Planctomycetota bacterium
GACGCAATCAGCCCGAGGTTTCCAGTTCGGCGAACAGATCTTTCACGGCGACCGAAAATCCCGGCAATACCGCGCCCCCCGCAAGGGTCTGCCCCACATCGAGTACGATGAAACTGGCGGGGCTCGAATGCACCTTAACCGTCCGAGCACGGGGATCGACGTACCAAACCAGCTCGACCCCCGCTTCAAAGTAATCGACCAGCTTCTGGTCCATTTCCCGCTTGGTGTTGGACGCGCTGAGGATCTCGACAGCCAACCGCGGCGCAAAATCGAGCATTGGTCCAGCGGGAATGATCTTGTTTGGCAACTGATCCCATGAAACGAACGAAACATCGGGAATTCGGATCAGCCCGGGAGCCAGGCGCGCCATCCCGTCCGCACCTAAAACGAAGCCTGATTTCGTGGATTTCACGAAATCTCGTAGAAGTGCGGAGAGAGCGACTGCCAAAACCGACTCGTGAGTTCCCATCGCCTTCTCCACGAGAACGCCATCGACGAGTTCGAAGAGCCTGTCTTCACGATCATGAATGTCGATGACATCCTGCTCAGTCGCGGTGCCCGGCGCCGGATGAGAGCGAATGCGGTGCAGTCGGATTGGGCCGAACCGCTCGACGAGATCGGCCGCCGTCCATTCCGTCAAGGTTTCCGCGATCGCAGGGGACATGTCTGCAGACTCTCAAGGTTTCAATCCGCGTCGACTCGAACTCATTATCGACGTCGGTTGCCGGCGTGACAAGGAGATCGGCTACCTGGCAGTCGCAAACTGGATTCCAGGCACAAAACCTGGGCGGTAGGACGCGTCCAGTCGTCGTTGCCGAACGGCCGACCACGCCGCACCGAATGACGCAATCGCTGCCAGTCGCCGCTCGAGAGCGGTTCGTTGACACGTTCCCGCCAAGCCGCATCACGCGGCGCGGGCGTGCCACGCCAGCGTAGCCGGTCATCAGCGGAAAACCAGCCGGGCAGGCAGACTGGTACTTGATTCTCCGCACGGCGTCAAATCAGACGATTCGCGTTCCATGCTCCGGTAGCTTTCTGGCTTGCCCAAGACCCAATTCACACGCCCCTCCGATTCGGGTTCAGAAAGTGGTTGTGCGGCTCTGAAATTGCGTACGACCGAGGGAAAGAATTTGACAGGATGAAGAGGATGAAAGGGATGGAGTTGCTCGCCATTCCTGCTCTCTGAATAAGTGCTTGAAATCGAAATATTCCCAATCCACACGATCGAAGGTCGCTTCAACAATCCTGTCCATCCTCTTCATCCCTTTCATCCTGTCTGAAAATTGAACGGCCCGCTTGCAGGCAATACTCTGCGCGGTCCGCATTGAAACACTTTTTATGGAGCCGCGAAATCGTCTCGCTTCCGGTCGTGCGAGGCAGAGGCGATCCGATCGCGTGTTTGCCACAGCCGGTTGTTGTTCCGCTTCGCGGGAACCACAACCGGAGCGACGCCGCGGAGCGTCGTCGCCACACTTGGCGATCCTCAAGTTCGCGCCCTCACTCCGGCCGCTTCAAAAACTCCCGCACGTATTCCATCAAGTCCAGATCGATCAGTTCATCTTCCATCGATTCCGCCGTCGGCTGTTGCAGTGTTTTGCGGACTTCGTTGACGATCTGCTGAGCGAATCGCTTCCGCGCCCGGCTGAGCTGCTTGCGAAACGCGTCGGCTCGAATCTCGCGACCCACCAACCGGGACAGCTCCGCCGCCTGACGGTCGGAATGTGCCGTCGGGTCGGCGACATGCAGTTTCAGTACTGTGTAATCGAGATTCCCGTCCGTCTGCCGTTCCAGTTGTTCAACCGACTGCCAGACGCGATCGAGCAGGCAGGCGCGCCATTCGCTAGTGAAGGCCCGTTCCGCTTCCGACTCCACTTCAGGCTGCGTGAGCTGCGACAGCGCCTGCTCATTCAGCTCGCCGGGACGCTTCTTGCGCAGATGCGAGATCGCGACATACCGCACCGCCGACCGGAGATAATCGCGAAACCGGCCGCGCGAGACATTCTCTGGACAAAACCCCTTCTCGAACACTCGGACGAGAAAGTCCTGGGCGACTTCGTCGGCGTCGTGTGAATCGCGAACAACGGCCGCCACGTACTTTCGAATCGCCCGCGCGTAACGCATGACGAACTGCACGGGGTCGCGAATCGACGGCCAGCAGGTCGAGATCTGTTCGAGAACGGACTTCGGCGGGTCCACACCGTTCATCGGTCGTCACTCCCCTCGTCACGCACGATCCGCCAAATCTGCAAGTATCCCGCTCGTCGGGGTTGATCGCCGCCACAAGTCGCCGTCATGTGAATCGCCCCCGTCCGAGTCGATTCCTGACACGTCGGCTGATGGGTATTCGACACATAATCATACAGCCGCAGGATTCCATCCCATTCCCCGTTGACAATCACCTGGTCACGTCCGCACAGGGCCAGCGTCCGAAACTGCCGGCCAACACTGGCAGTGACCGACAAAGACTCAGCATTGGCCTGGTCGAAATCCCACCGAAACAAGCCCTCCTTGTAGTTCGCGCCAAACAGGATGCGATTCGCCGACGGCTCAAACGCGACGCTCATCAACTCCTTCGAAAGATCTTTTCGGGCGGCCTTGAGTGTGCCATCCACCGCCGACCAGATTCCCAAGGCCCGATTCCAACTGGTCGCCGCGACCCACTGGCCGTCGGGTGAGAATGCCACAGAGTAGACCATGTAGGCGGGCATTGGACTGCGGTCGATGGATTTCGCCAACTCACACAGTCGTTCCCCACCCGTTTCGTTCAATTCGTACAATTGCACCGAATTGGTTGTACCGGCGACCACACGCGTCTCATCCGGGCTGATGGCCAGTGACAACACGTTGTGTTCCAGTCGGGCCAGCTCGACCGGGGCTCCTTTCCGGACCAGATCCCACAACCACACGGTCCGGTCTTCTCCCCCAGCGACGACCCAACGTCGGCCCGCTGCGATCGCGTGAATTTCGCGACATCCCGTCATCAGATCGCGGATGACGCGACGGTCGGCGATACTCCACTCACGCACCGCGCCGTCCATCGACGCCGCGAACACAGAGGTCGTGTCATGTGAAAACGCCACGCCACGAATCTCCGATTCTATGCCCGGCATCGCAGTCACAAAATCAAGTGATTTCACCCGAGAGTGTGGCAGATCCACTCGCCCTGAAACTGGCACGTGAGACCGGCGTCTGGTGGATGACGTTGATGCCACCGTGCCACCAGCGCTCTCTTCCGGATTGTTCTGTCCCCCGCGCGGAAACAACGAGAACCACACTGCCACGGCGAATAGAACCACTCCGCAGCCAATCAGGACTTGAGTCCATTTTGGACCGAGCTTAGGTGAACGGCCACGCCGTTGGCGATTGACCTGCGTCTCCGCGATGACCAACGGCGGCGGGCGATCGATATTGGGATTGGCACCTTGATCCGGGCGCTCGGTGTCAGGCTTCCATTTCGTCGTTTCTGGGGAATCGACCACAGCGGCGAACGGATCTGCCTCTGGATGATCAACAGCAGAAATTGAGGTAATGGTCCCGTTGGGAGTGACCGCCAGTGTCGATGCGCCGGTCAGCAGACTATCGAGCGCCGACTGCATCTCCGTGGCCGACCCGAATCGTTCGGACCGGTTCATCGCCATCGCTCGGGCGATTATCTCGGCGCATCCCTCGGGGATGCCGCCACGGATCGAGCGCGGATCGGGAACCGGTTGCGAGCAGTGGGCGAACATCAACTGCAACGGCTGAGAAACCAGAAACGGCGGTCGGCCGACGAGCAGAGTGAAGTACGTCGCACCCAGCGAATACAAATCGCTCCGCGCGTCGAGCGCCTCTCCCTGACACTGCTCGGGACTCATGTAGTGCGGCGTCCCCAGAACCGTTCCGGTTCGCGTGAGCGGACTGGTCTCGTCGCCGTCGAGCGACTTCGCCAGTCCGAAATCCGCGAGTTTCACGATCCCATCGTGCGTTTGGAGGATGTTCGCCGGCTTGAGATCGCGATGAATCAGCCCCTCAAGATGCGCGGCGGCCAGTCCGCGACAACACTCCGCGATGATTCGTGTCGCCACGGTCCATTCCACCGGCCCCGTCTCGACCAGCGTTTGGGCAGAGACTCCCCGAATCAGCTCCATCACGAGAAAGGTGTAGCCCGACTGTTGATCGACATCCAGAACGGCCACCACGTTGGGGTGATTCAACCGGGCGGCGGTCCGCGCTTCACGAATGAACCGCCGGACCGCCTCGGGGTCACTCGCCAATCGCTTCGGCAGCAGCTTGATCGCGACATCGCGTTGCAGCCGGGTGTCGGTCGCCAGATAGACAATCCCCATCCCACCGCGCCCCAATCGGGACTTCAGCAGGTATTTTCCAAGTCGGATTTCCTCGTCACTGGCCATGCGGTCATTTTAGAATTCCGTAGTCGGAATTGGCGAGCGCGATGCTCGTCTGACACCCGACCACAGAACGGCACGACTCTGCGGCAGTTGTCTGTTTCGTTGAACGGAACGAAGTCACGTCGCATTCATTGCAGGTTGCACAATCGCCGGACATCCTCCAGTGTCCGCAGATTTCGATCCCGTTCTCCGTCGGTCGTCGTGAGGTGTTCCGGACGAATCTGCATCAGCAATCGAGTTGCTTTTGCGAGTTCGTCGAATTGGGAATCCAGGGTGAACACCAGTGGCGTTCCCGCCGTCTCCAGCGCGTGGACCCTGTCACGAAACGATTGAATCAGGGTGGCCGCATCCTGTAATGGCGTGGCCACTCCCCCTGCGGGGGCGACCGTACTCAATGGTTCCTTGACGGAATCTCGATTCTTGAAGTACTGGCGCATATCGTCGTAAACAGTGGCGAACTTCTGGTCGTCGAACAGAAACGCGATCCGTTTCATGTAGCACACCAGCAACGTCGTGGCACACATACCGCAGGGATCAAACGTGTTGTACAACGTGCAACCGAAGTTCAAAAAATCATCGGCACCGGTGCCGGGTGCCATGAACAACAATTGCTTGTAGTACTTCTCAACGGGCATGTCAGTCGGCCGAGGTCGCTTCTTGCGCAATCGATCGAGGGCGGCGCGAACACCGACCTGTTCCGCATGCTGAAGGGGATTTCCCTCCGCGTGGATGTGATTTTGTTCGAGCGCCAGAACTTCCCCGTCGGTGTTGTCGATCACCAGACAATGCACGTTGAATCCGCGCACGTGACTGACACCCGCGCCTGAGGACAGTGGAGGGTCGAAGCGCACGTGGTTGGCCGCCAGCAGCGCCAAACCCGCGATCGTATCCCGTTCGGCTTTGAATGTCTCACTCATCAATCGATCCTGTTTAAGATTGGGCAAAAGCAAACTGCGGCTCGAATTGGCCGACTATCGACCGTCGTGTTCGTCACGGGAGACCTGGGGAAGCACGACTCGGCGGACGCGACGTGCCCGGTCGCCTGCTTCGAATGCGGCAGCGGGCGCGACCGGCATGGGCGGGGTGGGTGGAAACTTCAACGCCTGGTAGTAGTTGCGAATTCCCTGGGATAACTGAAGTGAATAATCGACCGTGGTGAATGTCTGCGTCCCCTGTCCTTCGACCGGGGCGCGCTGAAGCTGACTGTTCGGACGAATCTCCCGAAACAGATCGGAAAACGCCTCGATTTGTTCATTGAGTTCGCCACGTTTGTTGAGGATCGGCATAGGATATCCGGCCAATGGATCGTCCGCCGATGTGACCAGTGCTGTCCCTGCC
>JAPLOC010000517.1 GCA_026692825.1 Planctomycetota bacterium
GACTGCCTCCACACTCCCGGAGTGCAGGTAGATCCAGGTGTGCGCCATATCGAGCGCCTTGACCGCCAGCGGCAGATCGTCACGTCCGAGATTCAGCGACTCCTTCCAGATATCGCCATTGCGGTAGAGCCGGCACACTGTGACGTGATGCCGTTGACCGGACTTGGTCATGTTTCGCCAGATGCGACACTTCACCAGACCGGGCCGGATTTCATGAACGGGGGCTTGAGACATAGGGCGAGACTCCGACGACGATCGTCCCTCGACGGTGTTGAGCACCCTGCGCGATGTGCGTCAGACGTGCTGGATTTGCCGCCAATCGTAAGCCCGAATTTCCCGCCCACAAAAAAATGACACGGCTCGCGGCACGTCGTCATTGAGGAATTACCCAGAAAACAAGGCGAAAGTCGCTCACGGATCGGTCAACACTAGGTTGCAGACGTACTGGCCCGTTACAAAGGCACCCAAAGAACCGCGATTCGTTCACGATTCGAATCGTCTCTGGCAAGCATTCCCTGCTTCTCACCACAACGGGCGAAGACAACTACCATTCATCAGCCCTTCATAGCGCCCAGTCCCGCGACACTCCGCGCAGAACTCGGGCGCTTTCGTTGCTTCCTCGATAATCCCCCCGTCAAATCCTCCCACGCCATTCTCATCATGAGTTGCCCCCCCCCCGCGACGTCTGGACGATCGTTCCGATCTGGCTTCCGCTTTCAGGGTTAGTAGCAGCTTCTGATAATTCGTCCTGACCGTGGAATCTGTGTCAACACAATCCCCGCCGACGTCGCTGCCGCAGACGTCGTTCTCGCTCTTCGACCCGTCGCAAAGCCACGCGGCAAGGGGAGAACAGAACCTTTGAGGGGGATCGTGCGAGATCGGCACGAACAGGTCATAGCACCCCGGTCGATCGCAGGGAGTCTTTTCGGAATCTTCCGAAAAATGATGACAGCGCTGACCATCGCGCTCCGATTTCGCGGCGGTTCCGCCGGCGGCGACCCGTTCCGCTTTACACATCCATTGCCGTTCCCGATAGCGCTGGCATTGCACCCGACGTCGGATCTTCCCCGATTCACTCGTCCGATACTTCAATCTCGCCCGCCAGCAGCTCCAGCGTCACGCCGCACGACGGCACGCGTCACTGCTATACCGGCACTGCGAACGACCCGGTTCGAACCACCTCCCCGTACACACCCATTTTCGACCTTTTCAAAGAGATACAACTCTTTGTAACTCATTGCGGGTCTGATGGTTGCCGAAATTCCGAACCCCGAACGGCTGGGCTTGGAGCGATCGGGACGGGTTTCGAAATATTACCCAGATTCCGGCCCAAAAAGTTCTCTTTGCCGTTCACCCGTCGCGAAAATCGGAAAGAAAACCCGGCGGTTGACAGCTTCAAAGAGACAAGGAGTGTGCCGAACCTGGCGTTGCAGATCTGGACGCCATTTCAAAGCCGCTGGCTTGAGGTGACGGAACCGTCTGCCGAACCTTTCCAATCGGCCCTGTATTGGAGATTTCGGCACCGAAACGCCTCTCCATGGCAGTTGGAACCGGACGCGAATTCCAGGCCTGACAGAATCGGACAGTCGGCCGCCCGTCCTGCCCTGTACAAAAACGTCGCCGCCCCCAGAATTCCCTGCATTCCCGGCAATATGTAGTGTCCCAGATCTTCCTCCCGATTCTGTTCTTTCTGGCCAATGCCACCCGCACTTGAAATTCGGCGTCAGCATCGAAATGATGGGGAGCGTCCTGGAGAGATAGGTGCCGTATGGGTCACATCTTCACACCCCCACTGGACCGCTTGGCGGAGCATTGTGCGTACGAACTGGGCCTGGAGACGTTTGTCGAAACTGGGACGTTTCGCGGTGAGAGCGCCGGTTGGGCCGCCGAGCGGTTTGTTGACGTGATTACGATCATCATGATCGACGACTTCCATAAGTTCGCACTACCGCCCCCAGAACCGTTTCGAGCGGAACATTGGCCCTCGCTGGATGAAATCTTCGCCCTATACACGCAAGTTGCCGCAACAACGAATCTTTGTGGTAAGCGACGCGATCGTTTTGGCGGGGGGACAAA
>JAPLOC010000518.1 GCA_026692825.1 Planctomycetota bacterium
CACCGTGGCGACCACCAGCTCGACGGCGATCGTCGAGATGACGGCACCGTATTGCAGGAACATGGGAATCGGGGTGTAGAGGAAGTGGTGAATCCCCTGGAGCGGGTAGAAGAACGCCAGCCCCCAGAAACCGACCAGCGACAACCCGTGACTCCAGATTGGCTTCTTGAGGAGAATCGGCACGAAGTAGTACATCAATCCCCAACCGATGGGGGTGACGAACAGCCCGACCAGATCATGAATGAACAACCCGCCAACGGCACCGGCCGCCGACCCCGTGACAAAGTACTCGGGCATGAAGTTCCCCATCGCGTAGGTCAGGAAGGTCCAGACCAGAGCCGCCATGAAGTACCATAGAGTCACATACAGCGGCCCGGGGGTCATCAGGATCGGGGGGAGAAAATTCACCACTACCAGCGCCAGACCGAGCAGTGCCACCGGGTCGATCCAGGTGGGGGTTTCGCCCCATTCGAGTCCCTGGGCTTGCCCGAAAAGGATGCCGCCCGCCGTCGCCAGCACGACTGCCTGCCAGGCGATGAAGATGAACCACGACAGATGGCTGCTGAGAACCGGCCGGAGAGTCAGTCGGGGGACCGCCCAGAACATCGACCCCAGCAGGCCGTTGGCAAGAAAGCCGTACGCGACGGCGTTCGTGTGGATCATTCGCCATCGGCCGGGAGAGAATAGTTCAATCCCGGAGAAGGGGTTATGGCGGATGAGCTGCAGGGCCATCAGGAACCCACCGAGCATCGAGACGAACAGAAACGTCAGCGAAGCGAGGTAGAAGTAGAGGACCAGCTTGCGGTCGACCAGTTTGTCGGTGTCGACGACTTGGGGTTGCAGGGTTTGCGCACTCATGCTTTCGTCGCTCCAGCCGCCGACTGCCGAAACCGGCCCAGCGGGTACAAAATCGCCATCGTCAGCCCAAAGATCAGGTGTTTCACGGCGGCCACCCACCAAGGCAGCACGCTGTTGTCAGTGATCCAGTTTCCGCCACACGTGGCCGGCTGAAGCCACGAGAGAATCCCATAGAAGCCGACCACCCACACCACCAGCGACAAGACCGAGGCCAGCAAGACCCGTCCGAAGAACGACCGGTCGGCGAATTTTCTCAACACGGGCTGGAAGATCGCCCCCTCGCTGATGGCATGCGTCCCTCCATCCGCCGTCCCTAGCGACAGCGCCTTTTCACCCAGCGGGAAGGTGAGATAGACCCGAATGAGCTGCAGCGGATCTTTCCCCGCCATCGGGGCGGCGATCACGTTGACAAGCAGCGCCACCGACGCGCCTGCGATCCCCAGCACGAAGCCGGAAACCGCCTCATAGGCCGGGTACTCTCCCTGGGGTTGCCAGGGACTGGGATGAGTCTGCAACTCCGCTTCCAGTTGGGCGACCCGCGCCTTCAACTGTTCGAACTCAATCTGTTTCGCCGACTGTTCCATGCTGGACCTCGAACCGTGTTCGCCCTGGGTCAAGTCAACTGTTTCCGAAGTCACTTGGCGTCGCCCGCCGCGTCCGCCGCCACCAGCGGGTAGGCCGCCAGACTGCCGGCATCAGGAATCTGATCAGGCAGCGCCCGACGCCGACTGGAGACGTACAGCACGTACGACACCAAGTCCCAAACGGTGTCCGGCTCTTTCGCCAGGGCCGTCTTGAATTCGGGCATCGGCGTCCCATTGATGCCGGCGTAAATCCTGCGATAGATGTCGACCGGCTCTTTTCCCCCATGCAACATCCCGGAAGTCAGATCCGCCGCCCGGGTCGGATGCTTCCAGATGTCGACCAGCTTCGACTCGAGGTTGTCTTTCGTCTGTCCCCGGCCATCTTCGCCGTGACACTTCGAACACCCCTTGGACAAGAACGCCTGCTTCCCGCGGGTGACATGCTCGGCCGTAAACACCGGTTTGGGGGTCTCGGGATTGACGGGGGTCGCTTCCGCCAGATTCCAGTCGGCGACGATCTCACCCGCCAGACTTTCGACCGTCGCGGGATCAAGTTCCTCTTCGCCTTCCGCCTCGGCCGCGAGCTGGAACTCCAGCTCACCCCGGTGCGTCAGCACCAGTACATAGTCGACCAGGGCCGACAGTTCCCCTTCCGTCAGGATGGAAAACGAAGGCATCGACGTCCCGGGGACACCCAGCTTGAGCGTTCGGACCAGATCAGTCCGCCGGGGCTTCGCGCCGTAGGGAGACGAGGTGAACTTGAAAATCCCTCGGCGGTAATCGCGCGGCTTGGGATACATCGTTGCCGCCGCCGGCCCCGCCCCATCACCCGTGTCGCCATGACACTGCACGCAGCGCGACATATAGACATCGCGACCGAGCTTCAATTGGTCGGCCGAGGCTTCGGCGCTCCCGAGCAATTTGGGAGAAGCTGGCGTGCCACTATGCTCCTCAAGTGCGGCCCGTATCTGTGCCTGCATCGCGGGGGGAAGTTTCTCAACCTCCGCGCTCGACCGGTACTGCGAGGGAATTGGAGCGATGCGGTCGCAGCCCGATACGAACAGGAATGCGCCCGCCGCGCACAATGTGAGCAGACGAGAGTCCAGCATGGGTGAAGTGCAGGTTCTCAAGGAGAGTGCATAAAAAAAGCCCCGCAGGCGCACCATGCGCCTCGAGGCTGTCTCAGCTTTGTAGTATCCTGGCGACCCGTCGCGAGCCTCCAGATTCGGAGGCACTATAAAGTGCGGTTCGATTCTCGGTCAAGCAGACGGGTTTTGATTCTCAGAACTGCGAACACTAGGCCAAGTCGGCCAGTACCGTGCGAGCCGCCGCGATCGTCGCGTCGATGTCCGCCGACGTGTGCGCGGCTGACACGAAGTTCGCCTCAAACTGACTGCACGGCAGGTACACCCCCCGTTCGATCATCCCCCAGAAGTAGCGCGCGAATCTCGCCGTGTCACACCGGGCCGCGACCGTGTAATTCCGCACCACTTCGTTGCCGAAGAAGAGTGTGAACATGCTTCCGACCCGGGCGACCTGGTGAGGCAACCCCGCAGCCTGCGCCGCCGCCGCCAGCCCGTCGCACAACCTCTTGGTTTCGAGTTCGAGTCGCGGATACGGATTGGTCCGTTTCAGTTCCGTCAGCGTCGCCAGGCCACTCGCCATCGCCAACGGATTCCCCGAGAGCGTTCCCGCCTGATAGACCGGACCGACCGGCGAAACGACGTTCATGACATCGGCCCGGCCGCCGTACGCTCCCACCGGCAACCCCCCACCAATGATCTTCCCCAGCGTCGTCAGATCGGGTTTCACGCCAAACAATTCCTGGGCACCCCCAAACGCGACCCGGAACCCGGTCATCACTTCATC
>JAPLOC010000519.1 GCA_026692825.1 Planctomycetota bacterium
AGTAACGCCGACCGGGATACCCTTCGGCGTCTTTGTTCGTGAGGATCGTGCCGGCGGCGGCCAGTACGGCGGCGCTGGTGTAATTCTCCGAAGCGATCAGTTCGAGACCGTTGCGTTGACGGTCGGATTCGTTTTGAATGGCCCCCCACAAGGTGGGGTCGGCGGTGGCGAGCAGAGACATGATGTTCCGATGGGGTCTGACAGGTCAAAAAAAGTTATAGTCGACCACCCCCAAACTGGCTACTCTGGCAAGATTGCGAGTGGTATTCTTGGATGCGTGAACCTCCAGGCATCCGATCCCCCCGCCGGCCCCGAATCGACGACCGCACGCGCCTCGCTGGCGGGTCAGCGGGTCGCGTTCACCGGCACTCTCGCGTCGATGACCCATCGCGAGGCGCAGCACTGGGTCGAAGCGTGTGGTGGCGTCGCGACCGAAAACATCAGCCGGCACACCACGCTGCTGGTTGTGGGCGAAGAGGGTTGGCCCCTGGAGCCTGACGGACATCCTTCCGTCAAGCTGCAACAGGCGCAGAGACTAATCGGTGACGGGGTCGATCTGCGAATCGCCAGCGAGCCCGAATGGCTTGGTTTCGTGGGACTCGATGATCGACTGGCGGCCCGAGCGCAGGTCTATACCCCCGCCATGGTGAGCCAGTTGCTTGCGGTCAGCGTCCATGATGTTCGCCGATGGGAACGGCAAGGTTTGATTCGAGCAGTCCGCCGGGTTCATCGGCTTCCCTATTTTGACCTGAAGCAAGTCGCGTCGGCCCAGCGGCTGGCCAAGTTGCTGGCGGAAGGGGTGGCCGCTGACAAGGTTCGACAGAGCCTGCGACGGCTGGAACAGTGGATGGGAGATTCCGCAGAGCCGCTGGCGCAATTGGAGTTGCTTGCTCAAAATCGCGAACTCGCGTTTCGGGATGATCGCGGGCGACTGCGCACAGTGACCGGTCAACGGCTGTTTGATTTCGACCCACCCGTGCCGGAAACCGTGGATCCGGCCATTGAGTCAGCCGCGGCCCCGGGCACGGATGAGAAACACGCCACGTGGGGGCGGCTGGAATGGTTCGAAGAGGGGCAGAGGCTGTCGGGGGAGGGAGAACTCGACGCGGCGGTCGAGGCACTGCGGATGAGCCTGATGCTCGACTACGACTTTCCAGAGGTCCATTTTCACCTCGCGGATGTTCTCTATCGGCAAGGGAATGAACGGGCCGCTCTGGAGCGGTTCTATATGGCGGCGGAACTCGATCGCGAATATCTGGAAGCGTGGACGCAGATTGGCTGTGTCCACGCGGGATTGAGTGAATTCGCCCGCGCGGTGGACGCGTTCAACATCGCGCTCGACGTGCATCCCGACTATCCCGACGCTCACTACCACAAGGCGGAAGCGTTGTGGCGGCTGCAACGCCTACGCGAATTCGCGTAGGAATTGACTCAATCGACAGCCCCCGAGCCACCCAAAAGCGGTGTTCCAAGTGACGCCGCAGTCCAGACACGGCTCAGACCTGCGGGTCGCCGGTGGGAGGCACCGGGTCGCTTCCACCCGACCGGCGGATAAACCCCTGTGCCTTGGCCCGCTTGCCTGGAGGAAGTGGCGGCTTTTTGTAGCGCAGCGCCCGTTCAAAACAGGCGACCGCCTCTTTCACCGACCCCCGGGCGATCCAGAATTGACCCAGGTTGTATTGCAGCCAGGCATTCTCTGGTTGTAAGGCCAGCGACTCCTGAAACGCCACATCGGCTTCTTCCAGTCGCCCCAGCCCGGTGAGAATCTTCCCGAGTCCATTCAGGCAATACGGCAGGTAGTTCCGCTCGGAACTCCGTGACACCGCGACCGCCTTTTCCAGGTCGACGAGCGCGAGTTCAAACTCGCCCAGCTCGGCAAGAACCTGTCCCCGACCGTTCCACAAGCCAGCCGTCGGTTCCTCGCACAGTTGGAGGGCCCGCTCATAGTCGTCGAGCGCTTCGGAAAACTGGTCAGAATACCAAAAGGCTCCCGCCCGGCATTGGTACGGTTCCATCTCCTCGGGACCATACTCGATTGCTTCCGTGGCGGCGGCAATCGCCTCGGCATATTCTTCGTTCGCGCGCGCCAGATCCGCCTTCATCAGCAAACGGGCGATTTCCAGGGAATGGGCGTCTTCGGGTGCCGACTGCACAGCCGCTTCGAGGTCTTCACGCGATCGGTCGGAATCGCCGGTCTGATCCCAGACCAGACTGCGGCCGATCAACGCCGGGGTGAATTCCGGATGGTCGCGCAGAATGGCGTCGTAATCGCGCCTGGCCTGTTCGTAATTCCCCAATTGCAAGCTGACCTGTGCCCGGGACAAGAGCGCGGGAAGTAGATTGGGGACTGAACTGAGGGCGGCATCCAGGTCACGCCGGGCCGACTCGAGATCGTACTCCGCCATCCGAATTCGCGACCGCGCCAGATGGCAGTCGCTGTTTTCCGGATCGAGCGCCAGTGCCTTTTCGAGAGCGTCGAGTGCCCGGGGAACGTCGCTCCTTTTTTCGTACACGAGCGCACGACCGCGCCAGGCGTCGGTCGACTTGGGATTCGCCTCGATCACGAAATCGAAATCCTCGGCGGCACCGTCGAGATTGGCAAGCGAAAGTCGCAGGAAGCCACGCATCAGGCGTGGTTCCAGCCACAATGGTCCCACCCGAACCGCGTCATCCAGACTCTGGAGCGCCTCGTCCACCTCTCCCTGGGCGACTCGCAGCCGCGCCAGGTGCCAGTAGGTGGCCGCGTTCTCGGGATCCAACTCCTGTGCCCGCGTCAGGTCGGCGGCGGCCGCTTCGTAATCCTCTCGCGTCAATCGACCAATTCCCCGGACGAGGTACGCCCGATGCAATTCGATTCCCGAATCGAGCGCGGCCGTGGCGTACTGTTCGGCGGCGTCGGGGTCCTGCGACTCGAGACTGATCTGTGCGAGCAGCACCAGCACCGGGGGGAATTTTGGATCGCCACTCAACGCCCGTTCGCAGTCGGCCCGAGCCAGTTCCAGCTTGCCCGCGTCAACCAGCGTCTCCGCCCGCAGCCACAACAACACCAAGTGATCGGGTTGTTGTTCCAGGCATCGTGAATAGACCTCCAGCGACTCTTCGACCCGCCCGAGCTGTTTCAAAAATTCCGCCTTCATTTGCGACGCCTTCAACGCCCCCCCCGACCGGTCGCAATACAATTCCGCCGCCGCGAGCGCCTCGGCGATTTTCCCTTCACTCGCCAGCAGTGTCGGTCGCAATTCATACGGAGGAAGGAACTCCGGATCGACCTTGATGGCGGCGTCCAGGCAACGGTACGCCTCGGGGAAGTCATTGACACTCGCGAAGACCCGAGCGGCGGTGTGCCAGAACTGCGACGAGCGATCCTCGGTCGGTGCCGAGCGAATCGTTCGCAGCGCCTCTTCGGGGGTGTCAAAAGACATTTGCAGGTGAGCCAGGAGCGCGTAAGACTCCGCGAATTCAGGATTTTCCGTCATCAGTCGGCGACACAGGACGGCGGCATGCTCGCCCCGATTCGCCGACAGCAGGAAGAGCGCGTAGGCGAATCGCATCGCGGGATCCATGGAAGACCTCGACCCCTGCTGCTCGGCGATGACCGCCGCCTCGTCACTCCGGCCTTCCGACCGCAACAGTTCCAGGCGCAGATGCGTGAGGTTGTCATCCTCAGGAAACAGGGCCACCCAGGGAAGACAGTCGTCCGCAGTCAGTTGAAGTGGCGGATCGGGGAATTCCACGTTATGAACGTTCATTGCGAGTTCCCCGACCGGCATTTCAGTCCACGTCGCCTCCTGCTTGTACCATCCGTGAAACGGAGGGGCCAACTCACTCCGCAGGAGCCAGTCTCCTCTCGGGTTCTGCTGCACCACGAAGGCCACTGGGTAATTGCACGGCGCGGTTGGCAGTTTCTCGAGCCGGGACTGGCGTTCCGCGGACCGATCGGCCCCCCCCAATGAGAGGATCTGAAAGTCGAATTCATTCCGGCGTCCCGGGAGGATCGCCTGACCAACCTGAATGAGATCAAACTCATCTGAAGAAAACTCTTTGGAAAATTCCCTGATGATTTCACAGGTTCGTGTGATCTGAAGCGCCAGAATCCGCCTCGGGATGCCAGAATCCGCCAGGTCAGAGGACGTTGAGTAGACATGCACCCGTTGATGCAGCAGCAGGGTTTCATTGACGACACTCGCCATGTCGCCTGGCCTTTGGCCCCTGGTTCCCACCGCCCCCGGCGCGATCGTGATCCGGGCGCCTGGAAACGCCGCCAGCAGTCGCGTGAGTTCCGGCGATTGACACACGAGCGGGGTGAGAAACTCCCGGCGTCGCTCCTCAGTGATCGGCCGCATCTTTCGAAACCAGAACACGGTAAAAAACGCGATCATCATCGCGAGCGGAAAAGTCCAAAGGAATCTTGATGCCAGAATCCCCCCCAACAAAACGATCGGCACAATTGGCAACAACCGCGGGTCGGCGTCGGGATCTGTGACAAACTCAGGCCTCCGGACGCATTTTTTACAGATCGACAGGGGAAAGTCGAAATGGAAATCATCGTGCCAGACCGTGACGGGAAACAATCCCGTTGTCGAGCGCCCGCAGCGGAGACAGGCCGACTCACGAGGCATCGTTTCGAGCGCGGCGCGAAGTGGTGTCAGATGCGCCCCCAGACGCTGCCAGAGGGGACTGCTGTATTGCAGCGTGGATTGATCGGAACGCCCCTCCTCGCTCGGCGCTGTGTTTGAAGTTTGCGACATCGGTCTGGCTTTCGGTATTCCCGGGAATCCGCGGCTTCACGCGGAATCAAAAAAGTCGGCGGGGGTCACCCCCACCCATGAGGGGACTATTTTCTCAACCGCTGAATCTGGCGTTTCAGAAACCGGCCTGGGAACTGCGGCTGATAGTTCAGACGGTCGGCGAGTTCGAGCAGTTCCAGCCGCTCGCGACAGCCGGAGTCTACAAGAACGCACAACGCGAGCGCCTTCAGCTCGACCGAGGGACAGGTCAAATCCATCGCTCCTCGGTAATCAAATTCGGTCGGTGCCTCGAGCCACTCGGCCAGTTTCCAACCGCGATTCGCACCCGACTTCCGCAACGCCGTGGCCGACTTCTGGCGGTACCGCCGCGCACGCTCAGGATCCCCTGCCTCG
>JAPLOC010000520.1 GCA_026692825.1 Planctomycetota bacterium
CTCCCGGCTGCCCGGCGACCGACGGTGCCGGCAGATCGAAAACAACCGAACCAAGAACCGTGCTGTTGTGCAACGCGAAAATCGTCACCTGGTCGGCCCCGTTGCTGAAGCCGTAGTACGCATTCTGTCCGAACCACGCCCCCGTGAGCAATTGATTCGTCGACAGCAGGATCTGGTCGTTGCTGACCCCAGCATTCGTGAGGAAGTAGTGTCCCGAGTGCGGCAACCCATAGACCGGGCCGGGAGTGCCGGTATCAATTCGATACTGGTCCCCCACCACACTCAAACGGGAATCCCAGACGACACCTTGATAGGTCGAACTGTTTCCGTTTGCATAAAACAGGCCGACCGACGAGTTTGTGGCTCCGGGTGTTGGCAGGTCGTCGAACGTGGCGACTCCCGCGTAAGTCGTTGTGATCCCACATATCAGAATGACCGCTACAAACGCCACGCGTCGAATTTGCCGCACCATGGGTTGTCCACCAGAAATGAGGGAGTTACGCGGTGCCAAATAGGCACTCTCGTGGATTATACCTCTTTCCAGTGAATTTCCCGTCAATGGTTTTGAAATTGAGAAATTCCCCGACGATATCCAGCCTCCTGGATCGACCCGCATCTCCGACGGTCGGCTTCTTGCGTCCCGGCTGTCGACTTTCCCGCCGCCAGACGGAATCTGCCCAAATGAGTGGCGGTATTCGCATTGACGGTCTGCCACGGTGTCCGAGGACGGCCCCGAATGTTTCTCCGCGAGCCCTTAGTAGCCGCTTTCGATCCGGTGAAACAAGCCGATCAACAGAACCAGGGAGCCGAATTGCGCGACCGCATGAAAAACCACGAAAAAGACACATGACAGCGGGTCACTATTCGGCACGCCGTAAGACAGGACGCCAATGGAGAATTGCAGCACGATGACGATGGCGACGCCCGCCAACTCCTTGCGAAACCCGTTCGCCGAAATCGTCCGGTAGACCACGAAGCCCGAGAAGAGGGTCGAACCTGCTGCGAGCATCGAGGTCAACACAATCGCGGCTTCGCGCACTGCATCCACATCAGCCGATTCAAATTCGGGGACAATCTGCGGTTCGCCGCCCGCTGGAATCGAATTCATTTGCGCCAGAAACGTGAATGTCGAGAACAGTGTGCAGGCTACGGCGGCGCAAGTGCTGGTGACTACGGTCGTCATGAACGGTGGAAGATGACTTTGACCGCGACCCGCGTGCGCCCCCGGCATCTCGAATGGCAAGATGACGTCGTGGATCCCGGAGCGTCGGCTCCGAGCCCCCATGCTAAATCGGCGATGAACAAATGCGAAGAATATCAGCAACATCCAGTGGAATGGCAACACCACGAAACAATGGGCGAGGCACCGGTCGGTGACCGCATCCGACGAGGACAACTTCGCGATGATTTTGACTTCGCATTGTTTCCAGAAGTGCTGTGACGATGAGTAGTTTCCGTGCCAATACCCAGCCCAATTCCCATAGGCGTTGAAGGCCACGAAAAGGAATATCGCGACTGTGACTGTACGAATGGCGGCCGACCACCCGGGACGTATCCTGATTCCGAGCATTCCTGAAAGAACATCATGTGACATGTTTTGGGCTCTTTCGTTGTCCATCCCGACCGGGAGGTTGCCAAGGGTGGCAGGACCGCTCCGGATGTCGGCGCCTGGTGAAGCTTTTCGTCAGGCGAATCGGAGTTGGCAAACCCTGCACGTTTCGGGAGGCGTGCTGCGACAGTACTATAACGTAAACGCCACATCTCCCGGCATGCGCACAAGATTCGAAGGAAATTTCTCCGGAGCAGACTACTTGGCGAAAATGCCCCCTCCAACAATTCATTTTGAACACACCCTGGGCCACCCGTGTTGCAGATTTGATCTCTTCGGGCTTGCCTCTTCGCCGCTTCGAACCACCCAGCGCGTACTCAACATCGTGGCGTATGGTGAACATGGTGATGCGGGTTGCGCCCCCGTTGGGGCTGCCGACGGCGGGGCCACCCAGTTGAATTTCGGCACCGTTGGGAAGATCGACTGTGCCCGTGCGATCGGGGAATTCGCGTCAATCCCCTGGGCTGGCACGTCGCGCTCCGTAAGGGTGACGCTGTCTCAAATTGCTCAGGTTGTTTTTTCGCGGCCACCTACGCCAGAATTCCCGTGATATGAGCACCGTCGCCATACAGGCTTAAGGGACGGTTGAGATGGTCCCGGATCGTCGACTCGGCTCCGACACCGCACAGATGGTACGCCGTCGCCAGCAGGTCGATTGGCTGCACGGGATTTTCTGCGACGTAGGAACCGGTCGCGTCGGACCGGCCATAGACGGTGCCGGGCTGAATTCCCGCGCCGGCGAACAATGCGGGATACGTCCCCACCCAGTGGTCGCGCCCCGCGCGGGAGTTGATGCGCGGTGTGCGTCCCATTTCGCTCAACACGACGACTAGAGTTTCTTCGAACAGCCCCCGATCTTTGAGATCGTCCAGCAGAGCCGCCAGAGCCCGGTCGAAACCGGGGAGCAGCCAGCCTTCGCACGCTTTGAAGTGGTCCCAGTGGGTGTCCCAACTGAGCAGCGAGATGTCCTGGCTTTCCTTGGTGCAGTCCCAGATCGCCGTCGTCAGGGGGACTCCCGCTTCGACCAGTCGTCGCGCGGTCAGCACGCTCTGTCCGAACAGATTCCAGCCATACCGGTCACGGGTGGCAGGATCTTCACGTGAGAGGTCGAGGGCGGCCCGAAATCGTTCGGAGGTGAGCAGGTCGAGCGACTGCTGTTGCGAACGGGTGTATTTGTCGATCGCCTTTGAGCGGAGCAGATCCCCCCGGGCCGCATCAAGCTGCTCCAGCAGGCTGGTGCGGCGAGAGAGTTGATCGAGCGACATTTGCGGCCCCAACGCCGCCCCCGTCGGTGTGAACGAGAGCGAGTCGGCCCGCACCCCGCCGGGTTGAAACAGAGGCTCGCCATTCTTGCCAAACTGAGTGCAGATCGGATCAAACCGCGGCCCCAGAAAGCCGGCGTAGGGACCAGTCCGCCAATATCCCTCCAGCAACCCCAGGCGATTCGGGAGGCACAGATTGTTGGGAAGAGTCTCTCCGCCCGGACGGCCTGCGGGGCTGCCTGTCGACTGCAGCGCCGACATGAAAAAGGGCCAGTCAAACGGTATCCCGGGATTGAACCCTTTGGTCGCGGTTCCGCCGTTGGTGGCGTGCCTGCCGGTGAGAATGAGGCTGGTATTGTGGTTGGCGTCGTCACTGGTGACGCTGCGCACGAGCGCCACGCGGTCCATCCGCTGGGCCATCTGGGGCAGATGCTCACAGACCGGGAACCCGGGAAGGCTCGAGGGAATCGCCTGGTACGGACCACGAATCTCGGCGGGGGCGTCGGGTTTGGGATCGAACGTCTCGTACTGACTCCAGCCACCAAACAAAAACAGGCAGATGACCGACTTCGCGCGGACGGGCGTTTCAGCCCCGGCATCACCGGCTCGCGTGGGTGGCCCCGCCAGCGACTGACCGAGTCCCACGCCGCTGGCGACCAGCAGCTCGCGACGCGTCAGTCCCGAGCAGACGGGCTTGGGGTTTCCGAGCAGACGAAACATGTGCGAACCGGTGGTTGAACGGACATCCTGGGAATCGGGACAGAACACATCAACGCCGTATGATATCTGAACGGTTTGCGGAGTCCAGAGGGGGATCATCGAAGTCAAGTTCTCCCGTGTCGCTCAAGTGTGGGACCAATGACCGAGTTAGACTCTCACTCAGCCGTTCGGTACAGTGCCTCCACGCGATGAATGGAAGTCATCGCCCCTCATGTCCTCTCGACTGTGCCTCTCTTGGAGTCCCCCCATGCGTCCTCACCGGCTGCTGGTTCTTGGTCTGTTGTTGTTCACCGGCTGTTTCGGTATCGAGCTGGATGTCGATTCGAAAGGGCGGCTGCTGGTGACGCGTGAAGAGGGTTTCTTCACCGTCGATCCCGTGAAGAAGGAAGTCAAACTGGTCAAGAAGGCGGACGCCGGGACCGAGCCGGTCTATTCCCGGTTTTCCCCCAACGGCAAAGAGATCCTCACGGTCGCCAAGTCCGACTTTCAGACCTTCACCTTCGCGACGGTCGATGTCACTTCGGGGAAGAGTACGCAGGTGTTGAAAGTCGACGGAGCGGCGTTCACCCGTTATTCCCCCGACGGAAAACAACTGTTTGTCGTCGCGGCTTCGAAGAACGACGATCCCGGATTCATGTCGAGAGTCCCCGAGCTGCACTTGGTCTCGCTCCCCGGAGGCAAGTCGAAGGTCATCGCCAAGAAGATTGGAACCATTCCCCGCTGGCTCCCCGATTCCAAGCAGATTCTGGTCATTGAGGCGAACACAAAAATCGATGACGACAGCTTCGCAGGCAATCTCTCGCTGCTCGATGTCGCCACCGGTAAAATGACTCCCAAGGCGGCGATTATCGGAAAACGCGAGTACGCGATGGACGTCTCCCCGGATGGCAAGAAGGCTGTCGTCACGTTGCTGGAAGCGGGGAAGGTCGGAACGAAACTCGAAAAGAGCGATTCGACCGCCGAGGCGCTCTACGAGGTCAATCTCTCGACCGGTGAGACCAAGAAGCTGGAACTCGCACCGCCCAAATACGCGTTCTACTCCCCGAACGGCAAGTCGCTGCTGATGGCCCTGCCGTCGGAGGGATTCAGCTTTGACACCGTCAGTCTCGAAGTCGCTGACGCCAGCGATGTTTCACAACGCCAAAAGATCGCGGAGGCGGCGTACCCACTGGCGCTCGGGGGTGAAGGGATCGTCCACGCGGGCTGGGTTAGTGACAGCCAGGTCTACTACTTCGCGCAGAAGAAGGTGTACGGAATCGCCGGCAAGAACATGCAGTTGATGCTGGGTGCCGTCGATGGCAAGAAGCGGCAACTTCTGCAGGCGATGATCGACCAGGCGGCGTTTGAGTAGTCGGTGGTGCGTTCCCGGCCAAACTCGATCGCCGCCACTTGTCCAGCAGGAAGCCGGTTTCCAATTTGGCTGCGGAACGAGATATCCAGCCGCCTGTCCTTCCGTCATCTCCGCCAATCCGTCCATATCGCATGCTCGATTCCCAGACGCTCGATCGATTTCTCGCGCAGTTCCCGAAACTCTCAATCGGCTTGGTCGGGGATTTGTTTCTTGATAAGTATCTCGAACTCGACCAGAGTTTGACGGAGATTTCGATCGAAACCGGACTGGAGGCGTTCCAGGTTGTGCGAACCCGGTGCTATCCCGGAGCCGGGGGAACGGTCTTGAATAATCTTCAGGCCCTGCGCGTTGGAAATCTGAGTGCGATCTCGGTCATTGGAGACGACGGCGAAGGGTATGAACTGACGCGTGAACTGGGAATTCGCGGAGTCAACACGGCGGGAGTGATCGTGCGAACCGACCGCATGACTCCCACCTACACCAAGCCGATGCTGTCGCAGCCTCACGGGGAGCCGCGCGAACTGAACCGAATTGACACCAAGAACCGGACACCGCAATCGACCGAGGTCGACCAACTGGTGATCGAAAAATTGCGCGAAGCGGCCCCCTATCTGGATGCGTTGATCGTCGCGGACCAGGTCACCGAGCGCAACCGAGGAGTGATTACCGACGCGGTGCGCGACGAACTCAGTCGACTGGGCGCGACACATCCCAACTTGCTGATCTTCGTCGACAGTCGGTCACATTTGGGTTTGTTTCGCAATTGCACCACGAAACCCAACCGTACCGAACTGGATGTCGCGCTGGGTCGGGTCGGTAATCCGACCGACGGGAATTCACCCGATTTGGTCTTGGATGCGGCCCGCGAAGTGAGTCGTCGGAGTGGTCGACCGATCTTTACGACCCTGGGTCCGGATGGAATTCTGTGGTCGGATGGTGCCCATTCGGTTCATGTTCCGGGGATTGTGGTGGAAGGACCAATCGACATTGTCGGTGCGGGTGACAGCACGACCGCCGGCATTGTCGCCGCGCTGTGCGCCGGGGCGACGGCGGAGCAGGCCGCCGCCGTCGGTTGCCTGGTGGCCTCGATCACAATCCAGCAAATCGGGGTGACGGGAACGGCGAGTCCCGAGCAGGTGAAAGACCGGCTGGAATCGGCACAGTGGAACCGTACAATCGGCGAAATCCCCAGTTCGTGAAAGAGGCTGCGTGACAACCGCGGGCTTGAGGTCCGGTGCGAACCCAAGAAAGCCGCGCGGTGTCCTTTGCACAGCGGGTCGATTCGTGGTAGAATCCCGACCCGAAACATGGTGGTTGTAGCTCAGTTGGTTAGAGCACCAGATTGTGGATCTGGGGGTCGCGGGTTCAAGTCCCGTCATCCACCCTTCGCTGTAAGCACTTCGACTCCACGAGGCAGACTCATCGGCGTCGCCCGATGTGTAAATAAACGGCAGACCCGCAGAATTGAATGTTTCGTGACGGGGGCCAGCGCGAGAGGTGCCTCTCGCGCACCGGTTTTTTCTTGGAGTGCGGAATCTCGATCCCGCCTTTCCTTCATCCGACATCGACCTCCAGCAGGCATGTTGGACCGCCGACCTGCCGAAGGGCGTTCGATTCACGGATCAGGAAAAAGAGTGTTGCGACTCAGTCCGGCACAATTCCCGCTCGGGCGTCTCTAAGAAGTCGCTTGCGTTCGTTGCGTGACGCCCGTTTCCATTCGGGGGTCTGCCGGAGTTCGTCCTCCGTTTTCCGAATTGGAGGCGAGCCGTCGACTGCGGGTCGCGGAGTTGCCGATTCCCCGACGGGAGCCACTCGTGACTCCCGTTCCCGCTGGGCTTTGACCTCGGACCAAGTCGCTGGATCGCGCTGCGGATTCTGCTGCGGGGCCTGTTTGCGTTTCGGAATCGCGGGAGAATTTCGGTTCGGCGTCTGTTGTGAATAGGGTGGCGCGGGTGGTTGAGCGGTCCCTGCCGCCGACAGCGTGGGAGTGTCGACCAACATGGGCACGTCCGCGATCGCGGGCGATTCCGCAACCGCCGGCACTACGGTGGCGGTTGAGCCGGCAGGCTTGGGAATTGAAGGGACAGTACGGGGATCCTGCCAGTCGGCGATCTCCCACTGGATTCCATTCTCGGCCACAGAGAATGCCACCGAGGGGGGACGCTGACAGAGTTTATGACAAATGAGGTCGAAGCGATCGGGATGTGTGGGGTTCTGATCAATATG
>JAPLOC010000521.1 GCA_026692825.1 Planctomycetota bacterium
AGACCACCCATCTGGGGCATTTCCTGCACGTGATGACAGCCATGAATCACGCTGCCCGACGCGAGGAACATCAACGACTTGAAGAACGCATGGGTCACGAGGTGGAACAGGCCGGCACTCCAGCCGCCGATACCAATCCCCAGCATCATGTAGCCAAGCTGGCTGATCGTCGAATAGGCCAGAACCTTCTTGATGTCGGTCGCGACAACTGCGATCGTCGCCGCCATAAACAGCGTGATGCACCCGACGTACGCGATCGTCAGCAGAACTTCCGGGGTGAACATCGGGTAAAATCGGCCGGCCAGGTAGACCCCGGCGGCAACCATCGTCGCGGAGTGAACCAGTGCAGAGACCGGCGTCGGCCCCTCCATGGCGTCGGGCAACCAGGTTTGCAGCGGGAACTGGGCACTCTTTCCAACGCAGCCCGCGAAGACACCCAGACCGGCGGCCACCAGCAGAAAGTACGGAATCGTCTTCGTTTCAGTCGGTTCGGCGTGAGCCGCGTCGTGATGTTCGTCACCCAGTCCCGACTTCAGCAACACCTTGTCGCCGGCGTCGTTCACCTGCATCTGCCCGTGGTCGTCCCGCAGCATCTGAAACAGCCCGGGGGTCGTCGCGCCGCTGGTTTCAACACGGGAAGAAAACTGGAACGTGCCGAAATGTGTCCACAGAATCATCAGACCAATCAGGAAACCAAAGTCCCCGACGCGGTTCATGATGAACGCCTTGTTGGCGGCGGTCGAGGCCGACTTGCGTTCGACGTAGAAGCCGATCAGGAAGTAACTGCAAACCCCCACCAGCTCCCAGAAGACAAACACCATGAAGACGTTGCCCGCCAGCACCAGCCCCAGCATCGAGAAGCAGAAGAGCGAGAGGAAGGCGAAGAACCGGTAGAACCGCCCCGGTCGATGAAAATGCCCGTGGCGGGTGTGAACCTGATGATCCTCATACTGCTCGGTCAACTCGTCGCTCATGTAGCCCATGGCGAAGAGATGAATGCAGGTCGCAATGAACGTGACCATGGTGAACATCACCAAGGTCAGACTGTCGATGTAGTAGTCGATTGCCACGCGGAGTGAACCAAACGTGGCCAAGGTGTAAATCGTGTTGGTGTACGGACCGATCGCTGGCTTGGCGGGCGCGTGTTCCGCAGGTTCCGCGTGATGTTCATCGGCCCCTTCCGACGCGTGCTCGTCGTGACTTGCCCCCGCCGGAGCGTGGTGATCGGCCTGAACTGCGGTCACGGCCGCCCATTTGGTCGACGTTCCCCAAATCACCAAGGCTGACGCGCTGGCGACGAACGCTCCCGCGATGCAGGCGACCGCGAGATACGCCGCCGCTTTGCTCTTGCGCGATCCCCAATAGCCGGCGAAGATCTCGACGATGAAGCCACACAAAGGCAACAGCCAGGCGATGATCAGCAGGCTGCTGAGTGTGGAACCTAGGGGGGATGGACCGGGCATGGGCAATCGGTTAAGGCGTCGTCTTCAGACAGGCAGTGTTCTGCGGCGAAAAACGAAGTCGTCAGGTCAGTGAAATCAGTCTCAGTGTATGTCGAGCGAACTGGCTGGCCCCGTCCGAGTTCCGGACAGGCCAAAGTCCGGACAGGGTCAACCCACTGGTCACCCCTTCAGCTCATCCGCTCGATCGACGTCAATCGTGAGGTGGTTGTTGTAGAAATTCAAGGCGATGGCCAGGGCGATCGCAGCCTCGGCGGCGGCGAGGACAATGACGAACAGCGACACGACCTGTCCATCCAGCCCCAACCGGGTGAACCGGGCGAACGCGACGAAATTCAGGTTCGCGCCATTCAGAACCAACTCGACTCCCATGAGAACGCCAATCGCGTTTCGCTTGGTGGCCATGCAGACGATGCCACAGACGAACAGGACCGCCGCGATGAACAGGTAAGTGTTCAACTCGGCTGCCGGCACATTCGCTGCGACTTGATCGGTTGTCGACATCTTCAAGTTCTGTCGGGTGAAAGTTGTTTCGCGGAGGTGCGATTCACGGGGTTCAAGGCGACGGGTTCGACCCGCTGGCTCAGGTCGGGTCGACGACCGGTGCTTTTTGCCTTTTTGCTCGGGCCAGGTACGCCGCGCCAATCAGCACGACCAGCAGATGGACCGAGACAATCTCGAACGGCAGCAAATACCCGGGACTCAATGTCGCCTTCTGCGAACCAATGTCCTTGGGATTCGCCCCCAGGAATTTCATCCCCAGTTCACGCGTGGTATTCCCCTCAGCGGGGGAATTGAAGCCAATGCCAACCGCCTTTTCAGGCGACGGAGCATGCTTGTCCCAGTCCACCGAGATCGCGGAAGACAGGATGACCCCCAACAGGGCCATCCCAACAACACCCGCCAAGACCATTTCACCGGGCTTGGCTTTTATCTGCAGAAACGGCCCGCTCGCGGTGAGCATCACGCCGAAAATCAGCAGAACCAGCGTCCCGCCAACATAGATCAGGAGTTGCGCCGCTCCGACAAAGTCGGCGTTTAGCGAGAAGAACAACGCCCCGGTGGCGGCCAGCGACAGGATCAGCCAAAAGGCCATACGAACCACATTCTGGCTGACGACGACCGCGATCGCACAGGCGACAGCCATCGCGCCAAACACGTAGACCGTTCCCTCATGGAACGGCCACGCCACCGCATCAACCACCGATGCCAGCAAGCCGAGGAACTTGGCCCACAGCCCCGGTTCGCCTGCTTCAGCAGCCGCTCCCAATGTCCAGATCATGACTGCACCTTGCCTTCACTCACATCAACCACATCGAGCCGCGCCGCTTCGGGGCGTTTTGCATCGACCCCATTGGCCGCCTCGACCGGTTTCTCGGGTTCCGCCTGCCCGGGCTCGACGTCGATCGGAGCAGCCGTCGCCGGCACCTGGGGAATCTCATTCGTCGGCCGGGGTGTCCAGGGGCGATACCCTCGATCCGCAGTCGGCTTGCCAAGATCACTTCCCATCACGTTCATCGAGTCGACGAGTGTCGTGCGGCCAGTCAGCTTGAACACCAACAAGGGCCACAACGTCACACCCAGGAACAGGGCACAACTGATGGGCAACAGATACTTGAGGCATGTGGTCATTACCTGGTCGATGCGCAAGCGCGGCAGAGTCCAGCGAACCCACATCTGTACGAACACCAGGATGCAACCCTTCGAAATGAAGACCGCCGCTCCAAAAATGTTCGCCAGCAGGTAACCGGGTCCACCCGACGCTCGCAACGGATTCAGGAACGACTCTTCCAGTCCGATGCCCGTCGACCAACCACCCAGGAACAGGGCGGTCGCGATTCCACTGACCGCGAACATGCTCGCATACTCGGCCATAAAGAAGTACGACCAGCGAATTCCGCTGTATTCAGTGTGGAAACCAGCAACCAGTTCGCTTTCCGCTTCCGCCAAGTCGAACGGTGCCCGCTTCACACTGGCGGTCGCCACAGTGAAGTAAACGAAGAAGGCCACGAAGCAGAACGGATCATGGAACACCATCCAGTTGAGCAGCGGCCCTGCCTGCATGTGGCTGATTTCCATCATGCTCAGGGTGCCCAGAGCCGTCACTGGAACCAGCGCACAAATCGCCATCGGAATTTCGTAACTGACGACCTGAGCCGCCTCGCGCATTCCGCCAAACAGCGCCCACTTCGACCCGCTGGAATAGCCTGCGAAGATGACCCCCATCACTTCCAGCGACATGATCGCCAGAATGAAGAACAGGCCAATGTCCAGATCCTGTGAAATCCACCCATCGGCCCATGGCAGGACCATGAAGGCGGCGAAAGATGCCACAAACACCAGGTACGGCGACATTCGGAACATGAACTGATCGGCGGCACCCGGGCACAGATCCTCTTTCTGGATCAGCTTCACCCCGTCCGCCAGCGTTTGCAGCCAGCCGAATTTGCCACCGACACGTGTCGGACCCAGGCGGTCTTGAATACGCCCGGCGACCTTCCGTTCCAGCCAAATGTAGACCAGCGGGGCCACGCCGAAAAACGCCAACACCAACCCGGCATGAATCAACGCCGCGACAACATACGCCCACGCGGAGTGGGAGTTGTCGAGGTATCCCGCCAGAAATTCGGCGATCGACGATGCCGCAAGCACCGAGCTCATCCCAGATTTCTCGTCACCAGTTGACCACAGAATCAGGCCGCCAGCAGACCACACGAGTGGCCGCCACAGATCTCGGGAAATTCCAGAGATCGGCGAGACTATGACAGATGAGGGACGGGGATTCAAGGGATCGCTAATCGGTTACCGAACGTGAGAATGGTTCGTAACATCTATCGCTGCAACAGGTTCCGTACAGGATCCCGCCCCTCGACTTGGTTTTGCCGGGGCCTCAGATTGTGGCAGTGTGGTATCGTTCCGAGGCGATTGGACCGTCCGATTGCCTCCGTTCGGCAACCCGGGCCTTCCGCCTCTCGGCGCTCTGGGGACCGGGTGCGGAACTTTGGGGCAGACTTAAAATTCCGGTTCTGCAAAATTATCCCCCGCAAACCTCCCGCCGCTCCCCGAGACCTGTTTCTGGATCGAACATGCCCGAATCCCCCCCCACACCCGATGAGCGTCCCCTTCTTCCCTGGATGAAGTACCTGTTGCGATTCGCCGCCGGCTTCAACATCTGCGCCGGCCTGCACATGGCGATCATGTACCACGAGACCTACAAGGTCATCGGGATGCCGAAGCCCGAAATCCAATTCCCCATCCAGCTTGTCGGGCTGCTCGTGGCGCTCTACGGCGTCGGGTACTACCTGGTCGCCCGTCACCCGATCCGCAATCGGCAAATGCTGCTGCTGGGCTTTTTGAGCAAATTCCTCGGTTCCTGCCTCGGAACCGGGTACATCCTCCTGGGAAAACTGCCACTTCGGTTCGCACTCGTCTTCTTCTTCGCCGACGTCATCTATCTGCCTCCCTTCTATCTGATTCTGAAACGGCTGAACCGACTCGCCCGGGAGAAGGATTGAGTCGCCTCGTAGAAAACGGAAGTTCGACCACCATGATGACTCTCGTGGGCAACGATGCTGCCCCGCCGCAAGAGTTTTTCAGTACTTCGCACGATGCAATGCGACGCGTTGCCTCAGCGCCGCGCCCGTCCGGAATCGGTTGTCGACTCCCACCTGCAACCCCAGTGACACCCACCAAGCCGAAACAGGAAGTCTCCTTCGAATCGCGGGAACCTCGATTGAAGCAACAACCGGCTACATCACATCCAGTCGAACCAAAACACGGTTTTCCGTCCTGGCTGATGGGTGTCCCGCGAAGTCATCGGCTGCATGGCGCTCTTCGCGGCGGGATCGGGAATGCGATACCGCCGGTAGTTGTCGCGGAACACCGCCAGCGGCAACGCGCGCAGTGTCTCCGGCTCCCAGTCGATTGAGTCTTCACTGGCCAAGTGTCAGTAATCGGAGGTCACCTGCGGCGAGCGCGCGCACGAGAGTGTCAACAATCGGAGGTCACTCTTTTTCCATTGGTGGAGCGAGAGTGACAGCAATGGGAGGTCAGTCATGAAATCGTTTCCTCGGTGTCG
>JAPLOC010000522.1 GCA_026692825.1 Planctomycetota bacterium
CAAGCACGTACTGACTGTGATCGAAGCGATCGACAAGAACGCTGAGTTCGGCAGCTAAAGCGTGGCCGATTGGCAAACGGAATCAATACGCCTGTGTCCAGGGGCTGGCGAATGGCCAGCCTCTGGTTTCGTTCAATGCATCCCCGGTTCAACAATGTCCAGCAAGACCATGTCGAAGACACATTCCGTCGTCGCCGTCTGCGATACACACGAGCAGGCCGACTGCGCCATCCGCGCCCTTCAACACGACGGGATTGACATGAGAAAGTTGTCGGTCGTCGGGCGCGACTACCATACCGAGGAGCATGCCGTCGGTTACTATAACGCGGGGGACCGAATGTGGGCGTGGGGCGCTCAAGGGGCGTTTTGGGGCGGGCTGTGGGGTGTGTTGTTCGGATCGGCGTTTTTCTGGATCCCGGGACTTGGTCCGATACTCGTCGCCGGTCCACTGGTGGCGGCGATCGTCGCGGGTCTGGAAGGGGCGACCGTTGTCGGTGGCATTGGCGCTCTGGGCGCCGCGCTCGCCAGTATCGGCATCCCGAACAACAGCATCGTGCAATACGAGGGAGAGTTGAAGACCGGAAAATTCCTGGTGATCGTCCAGGGTTCGCCTGATGAAATTCAACATGCCGAGAAACTTCTCGACAAAACGCAGCTTTCGCCCAAAACGCCCGGCCGCGAACCGGCACCTGTTGTTGCATAACGTTTCTCCGTTTCGAATCGCCTGCGAGTACTCGAATCACCATGAAGACAATGGACCAGACCGTTTCCGCCTGGATGGGATCCGGCGAGATTCCTTCGGAGTCGCGCCTTTCCGCGGACATCGAGACCAATGTCTGCATTGTGGGGGCGGGAATCGCCGGCCTTTCGACCGCGTATCTGCTGCTTCAAGAGGGGCGTTCCGTCGTGGTTCTGGATGATGGTCCGATTGGCGGAGGACAGACGGAACGCACGACCGCGCACCTCTCCAACGCGATCGACGCCCGCTACGTGCAGATTGAAAACTGGCACGGGGTCGAGGGTGCGCGTCTCGCCGCGGAAAGCCATTCTGACGCTATCGACCGCATCGAATCGATCGTCGCTCGCGAGAGCATTGACTGCGGCTTCGAACGGCTGGATGGCTATCTCTTCAATCCTCCAGGAGAAGCGCCGGATCTTCTGGAGCGTGAACTGCAAGCGGCTCGTCGCGCGGGATTGACCACCGTGGAAATTGTTCCACGGTCGCCTCTGGGGGCCTTCGATACCGGGCCCAGTCTTCGATTTCCCCGGCAGGGACAACTGCACCCGCTGAAGTATCTGGCCGGCCTGGTCAACGCGATTCGAAACCAGGGGGGAAGAATCTTCACACAGACTCACGTCGACAAAATTCAGCACGGACCCCCGGCCCGGATTCACACCCTCGAAGGGGCAACGGTTTCTGCCGGTTCGGTCGTTGTGGCGACGAATTCACCGTTCAATGACCTGGTCACGATCCACACCAAACAAGCCGCGTATTTGACGTACGCACTCGGCTTTGCCGTCCCCCGGGGCGTGATTCCCAAGGCGCTCTATTGGGATACACAGACTCCCTACCATTACGTACGGCTGATGGCGATGCCAGAGGTCGATTCCAGCGGAAACAGTCTGGGAGATCCGCGGACGGAGGAGCTGTTAATCGTGGGGGGCGAAGACCACAAGACGGGGCAGTCGAACGACGCCGCCGCGCGATACCCCCGACTCGAAGAATGGACTCGCGCGCGCTTCCCGGAAGTCACCGCAATTCGCTGCCATTGGTCGGGACAAGTCTTGGAGGCGATCGACGGTCTGGCATTCATTGGAAGAAACCCCTTGGATGGACCGAATGTCTACATCGCCACCGGTGACTCGGGTCAGGGGATGACGCATGGAACCATCGCCGGGATTCTCTTGACCGACTTGATCATCGGTCGGAAGAACCCTTGGGCCGGGTTGTACGATCCGGAACGAAAGTCGCTGCGTGCCGCCGGCCGATTCCTGAGGGAAAGCGTCAATGTCGCACTGCAATACAGCGACTGGATCACTGCGGGCAACGTCGAATCGATCGACGGAATCGCTCCCGGCGCGGGGGCCGTTGTTCGAACGGGACTGACGAAAATCGCGGCGTGCCGGGACGACCAGGGAATGGTCTACAAATTCTCGGCGATCTGCCCGCATCTGGGCTGCGTCGTTCAGTGGAATGCGGGCGAAAACAGTTGGGATTGTCCCTGCCATGGATCGCGATTCGACAAACAGGGTCGTTTGCTGTGCGGTCCGGCCAATACCGATCTGACTCCAATTTTCGATAACGGCTGAACGAAATCCAACTTAGGAAACGTCGAGTTTGCTCGACAACATCTCTCTACCCAGGAAATATGCGATGCCATCGTCCGCAGTTTTGCAATCGGCGTATCGAGCCGGTCTATTCGATTCTCTGGCGTCGGCCGATCGCGCTGTCGAACGCTTGCTGGCGGCGGGATTTCCCAAGAGTCAGATTGCGGTACTTTGCACTGACGAAGCCAAAGAGAGGCACTTCCGGGAATTGGGATACCAGCCTCCAACCGAGTCGGAAGCTCCCGACGGCGTTTCGGCCGGAGCTTTTGTCGGCGCGACAATGTGTGGCCTGGCTGCGATCGCTGTCAGTGCGGCGACGGGCGGCGTTCCACTGATCATCGCGGGGGCCGCGGGGGTCTCAGGGGGAAGCGTCATGGGAGGATTTCTGGGAGCGATTATGGAAGGGGAGGCGCAAAACAAATTCGTCACCCATTTCGATCACGAATTGCAAAGTGGAAAGATTCTGGTACTCGCACAAGCTCAGGGATCGGACAACGACCTGAAACTGGCGGAGGCCGCCTCGATTTTGGCTGGTACTTCATCGGGCGAGGCACTCGCGGGTTAGTACGCCGTCTACTTCCTTTCATTCGTCTCGATCTCCAGTAAAGACATCCACTGGCCGATCGTCCGCGCAGTGAGGTCGGCGTACTTGATCTCGCTGATTCGAAAACCGCTGAGCGTTGAATCGCGTACTCACTGGACTTTGGCCGCGACAATGGTTTAGACTAGTCGTAGACTGGTCGGAACGACAACCCACGAATCTCTGAATCATGCCCGAAACGATCCCTTCGTCAACGAACGTCGTCGGCGCGTATGAGGCCAAGACGCGACTGTCTGAACTCCTCGACCGGGTTGCGCTCGGCGAGGAAATTACGATCAGCCGTCACGGAACACTAATCGCTAAGCTGGTCCCACTACGAAAGGCTTCATCGGTCGAAAGCCGCCGGGAAGCGGTCAGGAAGATGCGAGAAATCGCGGACCGCAACGTACTTTCTGGGTTAACTGTTCGGGAATTGAAGGAAGAGGGACGCCGATGACCGCCACGCTGATCGTCGATTGTTCGATGGCCATGGCGTGGTGCTTTGCAGACGAACGCACTTCAGTCAGCGACCAAGTCCAGGACCGAATGGTTGCCGAAACAATCCTTGTGCCGGCGCATTGGTTTCTGGAAGTCTCCAATGTGCTGGCCATGGCGGAAAAGCGCGGTCGAATTTCCGCGGCTGACTCATCCAACTTCGTTCAACTGCTCGCGGAATTCTCGATCGAAATCGACGACGGGGCGGCGGGGCGCGCCTTCAACGATATCCTACCGTTGTGTCGCAGCCAGCGGCTCGCATCGTTGGACCAGGATCTGATGCGGGCGGCGCGTCAGTTGGGGATCGAAGTCATTGGGGAATAGGTCGGGCGAGGAATGGACCACAACCTTTGAAATAGCCGCTCACATCTTTTCAATCGTCTCGATTCCCAGCAAAGACAACCCCTGACCGATCGTCCGTGCGGTGAGGTCGGCGAGCAGAAGTCGGCTCGCACGTGACTCGTCATTGTCCGCTTTGAGAACCGGGCAATTCTCGAAAAACGTGCTGAAGCAGTTCGCCGTCTCGAACAGATAGTTAGTCAGCAGATTGGGCCGGTAGTCGACCACCACTCCGTCGAGAGTCTCATGAAAGCGGGCTAGTTGCAGCGCCAACGCGCGCTCGGCGGGATGTTCCAGTCGAATGGACTGTGAACGCTGTCGCAGCGCGACGCGGTCGATTTCTCCCCGCCGAAAGATCCCGCAGACCCGGGCATACGCATACTGCATGTAAGTCGCGGTATCCCCCGACAGCGCGAGCATCTTGTCCCAACTGAAGACGTAGTCGGTCTCGCGGTTCTGCGACAGGTCGGCGTACTTGATCGCGCCAATTCCAACCGATTCGGAAATCGCCGTCCGGGTCGCTTCGTCGAGTTCCGCCCCTTGCGGTTTTTGGCTCTCGTTGTCGTCAACGATCTTGCGGGCCCGCGCCACCGCTTCGTCGATCAGCGATTCCAGTCCGACGGTGTCTCCCGAACGGGTTTTGAACGGCCGGCGATCGTCTCCCAGAATCGTTCCGAAGCTGACGTGCCGCAGGTCGACCTTGTCGTAACCCCAGCGACGGGCGGTCTCAAAAAGCAGTTTGAAGTGGTCCCCCTGACGGGCGTCGACAACGTACAATACGACATCCGCCTTCAGCCGATCGACCCGGTCACGAATTGTCGCCAGGTCGGAGGTGGCGTACGTATAAGCACCGTCCCGCTTGCGGATGATGAATGGAGCGTCGACTCCTGGAATGAACACGCAGATCGCGCCGTCGCTCTCGACGGCCAATCCCGCGGCTTTCAAGTCTTCGACGACACTGGCGAGCATCGGCTGGTAGTGGCTCTCCCCCAGCGCAATATCGAACCGCACCCCAAGTCGGTCGTACATCCGCCCCAGCGCCGCCAGGCACTCGGGCATGAACTGGTTCCAGAGCGCGATGTTCGTGGAGTCGCCCGCATGCATCCGCGACGTCTCCAATCGCGCCTCCTCGGCGATTCCCGGATGTTGTCGAGCCAATGCCAGCAGCGTCGCGTCTCCCTCGACAGCGACGAGCTTCTTTACCGCCGACGACACTTTGTCACTCAACCCAGCCTGTTCGCCCGCAAGCTGCTTGAGGGACTTCTTCCGTGCCTCCTGCTCCTTCTTGTCGGCTGGAACAGGGGACTGCTGTGCCGCCCGGTTGCGGGATTCCACGTCTGCGAGTTTATCGCGCAGCCCGGGCAGCTCGGCGGCCGCCTCGTGGTACCCCTCGAGCAGATTCACCAGCCGATACAACCGCGCGAGTTCTCCCACCGGGTTGGCCGCGTAGGCCGCCGCGTCGAGAAAATGCTTGTACCCATAAATGATCATCCCGAATTGCGTTCCCCAGTCGCCGATGTGGTTGTCGCTCGTCACATCGTGCCCGAGGAATTTCAAAACCCGGTACAGCGCGTCACCAATCACACTGCTGCGCAGGTGCCCCACATGCATCGGCTTGGCGACGTTGGGGGATGAATAATCGACAATGTACTTGCGCGGTGCCGGGACTGGGTTCACCCCACACCGCGCGTCATGAGCCTGCGCGGTGACCTGGGTCGTGATCCATTCGGTTTTGAGTCGCAGGTTGATAAAGCCGGCACCCGCGACTTCCGGCGGTTCGCACAGGTCGGCGAGCGCGACTTTGTCGGCGATTTCCTTCGCGAGCGCCAATGGGTTGACGCCGCGCTGCTTCGCGAGGGGCATCGCGAAATTCGCCTGATAATCGCCGTGCTTTGCGTCTTGCACGGGACGGATGAGCGCTGTCAGTGTTTCGGGGGCGTCGGAATAGCCCACGAGCACGGTGTGAAAACGGCCCTTGATTTCCCGCAGAATGTTCATCGCCCGAATCTTCTCTTGAGAAAGGAGTGGATCAGGCCGAACACTCAGCAGTCGTGGAACCGCCTTCTGGCAAGAGCTGAAGTGGATTTCAATCCGCCGCTCGACCCGCCGTCGAACACAAAATCAAATACGCTCCGCATCGGAATCGACCGGAACCGCCCGGACGGATCCGGCGGGCTGCCAATCGACTCGGGGAGCCTCGGCCCACAGATTTTCGAGGTCGTACAGGGCTCGGGCTTCCGGACTGAAAACGTGCAACACCACGTCGCCAAAGTCCATCAGCAGCCACTGCGTGCTGTCTTCCCCTTCGACTCCCAGCCGACGTGAACCTTCGGCCTTGAGCTTCGCGTTGATTTCCGCCGCCATGGACTTCATCTGCCGCGCGCTGGTCGCCGTCGTGATCACGAAGTAATCGACGATCGGAGTACTGGCGGTCATATCGAGAACCACGGTGTCTTTGCCGCGCATCGCCTCGGCGGTCTGCGCGGCAAGCCGCGCCAGCGGAAGGCCATCGGCCTGACGCGACGCGAGGGTGGCGGGTTCTTTCTGCAATGTAGCGATCGTGAGACTCTCCCTGGAATTGTGCAGTTTAGGTGTTAACAAATAGTACGACGATTGGGAAGGGACCAAGGTTCGCGCACAATCCAGGCGAGCGGGGTGGCGTCAGCCCCCTGCAACCTTTCCCGCGCGCCACAACCCGCTAAACCGCGCGAAAAATCGCTGCCGCGCTTTGCCCCAGCGCCGTCCGATTGACCGACAGCGCCGTCAGATTCCTCAGTCTCGCCGGCTCATTCGCCACGACATTCAGTCGACACAGCGGGTCGGGTGTCGTGTAGTTGAGTGTCCCCGGCACCAGTCCCGCCCGCAGCGCCAACAGACTTCCGGCCAGTTCCACCGCCCCCGAGCCGGCGTCGAACGAGCCAAAATAGCTTTTCATACCGGTCACCGGAATCCGCCCGGCCAGATCTCCAAACACCCGGTGATATGCCCGGGCTTCGATCCAGTCGTCCCGCAACGTCCCTTTGCCGTCGGCGTTGATGTGTCCGAGTTCTCCCGGATCCACATTCGCCTTTCGTAACGCCGACTCGATCGCCCGCACCAGTCCCGTCCCCTGCCGGGCGTTGTCGATGCCCGAACCGTCGCAGCCTCCCCCGACTCCGAGTACCTCGGCGTAAATCTCGGCCCCACGCCGCCGGGCGCATTCGTATTCTTCCACAACAAACGCCGCCGCCCCTTCACCCAGAATGCAGCCATCGCGGTACATGTCGAACGGGCCGTGGAAATCCCGCGGATCGTCGTGCCGCGATAGGTCCGGTCCCAGCGTCAATCGGGCGACGTCGTGCGGATTGAGTTCCGAACCGCACGCTCCGACGATCATCGCGTCGGCGACTCCCCGCATGATCGCGCTGACCGCTTCCCCCAACGCCAACAACGCCGACGCCTCGCGACTGGTGATGGTGTTGTTCGGTCCTCGCGCGTCGTGTTCGATGGCGATGTGACAGGCGGGCATGTTGGGCAACTGCGGCAGCAACCACAACGGGTAGATGTGGGCCATCGCCTCTTCGCCGAACCGTTCGAATTCGAACGAGGTCTCCCGGGCGCACGATTCCGCCGCCCGCACCAGTTCCTGGGGTGTTGGCGAAATCCTGCCCGCGCCAAAGACCACGCCCAGCCGATCGGGGTCGATTTCCCCCAGCCCCAGTCGCGCGTCTTCGGTCGCCAAGGCGGCGGCACCGACCCCCAGTTCAATGTCGCGCGACATGACTTTCTGGAGTTTTTTGTTCCGCAAGAACTGGGCCGGCTCGAACCCTTCGATCTCCGCCGCCAGTTTGCAGGGGAGCCGGCCCGCAGGAATCGACTTCAGCGGCCCGATGCCCGAGCGCCCTTCGACCAGGTTCGTCCAGAGCGCACTCCGCCCGATGCCGGCCGCCGAGACGACGCCGACGCCGGTGATCACCACCCGGGATGATCGCGGCTTCAATGCTGACTGAACCAAGATGGGCACCTGGACTGTTCGGAATCACACGGCCCGGCAGAACGCCAAGCCGTCATCACGCTCGAATCGCGCTGTGAGCTTCCGTGCAAGGTCTGTCGTTCTCTATCGGCCAGCCGCTCCCGCCGAGTTCGCGTTTCAGGAAGAAGTTCCTGTCAACGGAACTCCACACGATGAACTGTTGACCACAAGAAACGAGATCTGTGTTGAGAATTACACAGCAGTTCCGAATTTGTG
>JAPLOC010000523.1:0-12415 GCA_026692825.1 Planctomycetota bacterium
TTTCGGGAGCCGAGCCGGAACGCAAATTCCACAGCGTCTTCACGAGCCGCTCGTCGTCGACATGAGTCCGGTAAAACGGCAGCACGTCACTCTCGATCCGTCGATCACATTCCGCAGAGACAAAGTGGAATGTTGTGGAATACGTGCAGAACAGGTGAAGGCTCTCAAACGCGGCTGGTGAATCCGGGAAATTCCGCGCGAGATCGCAGAGTTCCCGTGAGGAATCTATCAGGGGATGCCGCGCCCGCATGTTTTGCTCATGCTCCGCGGGGGGCCAACCCGCGGCCTCCTGTCCCAGGGCCCTCATTCGCTCTCGGAGTTCGGCGGCCAGTTGCGACAGTTTTTCGTGCGGCGCGGTGACTCTCGCGAGCGGAACCGCGTCGCGGGTGATTTTTCCCTGAAGTTTTCGCAGCAGGTCGATATCGAGAGCGAAGCAGAAATTGTCGTGAATCCAGGTGTTCACGCCAATCACTTGCCCCGCGCGGTTGAGCAATGGACCACCGCTGCTGCCGCCGGCGACCACAGCGGTCGTTTGCAGCCAGGTTCCCTCCGCCGCCAGCGTGAGGTGTTTCCGGACTTCGTGGGGGAGGTTTTCGGTCTTTTGAATCCCATTCAAAATTCCCACAGTGGTCGTCAGGTCAAGCCCCAGTGGGTGACCCATCGCGACAACATCCATCGCGGGCTGCCTTGACCCCGGCGGGGCGAGCGGCAAAGGCGAAATGGAATTCGTCCGTTCAATATCCGGTTCCAGTTCGAGTATCGCCAGGTCGGCGACAGCATCCCAGGCCCGCAACCCAATCACCGAGAGTTTTCTGCCATCGGTGAAATCCACGACGGCTTTCGACGCTCCCGACAAAACGTGATAATTCGTCGCGATCAATCCGGTCGAATCCAAGACAAATCCCGATCCCGACGATCCGATACCCGCCTCCGACTCACAGCGAATCCGCACAACCCGTCCCCGCACCTGTTCCACCAGTTCGGGCAGCGAAAGGGTCGGTTCCACGCGAGGCTGCGGAATTGTCGGTTGACGCCCCGTGCCAGCCGTTAATCCCTCCCTCTTCTCGGGCGCGCCCTTCTTCGCCCGATAGTCCGCCAGCGACTCGATCGACCGCCCGGCCCTTCGCCGTTCCGCGATGAGATCTTCGAATTCCTGATTGCAGGACTGGCACTCCGCCAAAAGACGCTCCACCTCGTGCGCGGCGGCCGCTGAGTCCGGCGAATCGAGATGTCGAACCACGGCCTCATAGTACTTTTCGTTCAGCGCCAGACACACATCCCGATGTTCAGTCAGATTCCTCGTGGCCGAATACCGCTCTGCAAGGGCGTGCCAACGGGCACGCAGCGACCGGACTCCCGGGACGACGTCGTTGGCCGTTTGCCGACGGAATTCCTCGTCGCTGATCTCTGCGCGGTTCCACTTGTTGCAAGTTTCGTCGTATCGTTGAAAAAGACGCGGGTGGTCCAATTCCAAAGCCGCCATCTCGGCCATGCCGTCAGCATGGCGATAGTAAGTCAGCGGGATCGAAATTCCCAACAGCAGCGCCGCCACGGGCAGGATTCGTAACGACCTTTCCAATCGCGTCGGAAGAAACCGCGAGTTGAACGGCGCGCCCATGACAACACCGAACATCAACCCGGTCAATAGACCGCTCACATTCGCCAGATGATCGACCGGAAACAACATGGGCGACACCACACCGCCGATCGCCGCCAATCCAACCAGCGTTCGCAACTCACCCCGCAGAATCGAACGGGGAATCGAATTCCCGGCGAGCAGGATGACGCCCACACCTGCACCAGCGACTCCCCAGACGGCCGCTGAGATTCCCGGCGAGAGAAACAGCGGATTGACATACAGGCGAATGCTGCCCGCGATGGCACCACTCAAAAGACACACCGCCAACATACCAAACCTCCCCAGCAGCGACTCACGCGTCATGCCCAGAACACCCAGGCATAACATGTTAATCACCAGAGGAAAAAAGGTGACGTGCAGCAACTGACCGGTTCCCAATCGCCACCAGCCACGCGGAATGGTCAGTGGCCCAAAATTCGCGCCAAAATCGGCTAGCATCTCGATCGGTTCTTGCCGGAACGACATCACGGCCATGGTTTTTGACACGAACACATAAACGCAGACGGCTGCCAGAAGCAGCGTCATCCACGGCAGGCCACATCGTTGAAACAGCGACCGAAAAAACGCGAACCGCGGAACGAATAAATTCGGCGTTTGTTTCGCCACCGCCTTTTCAAATTCGGCCAGCCACATCAGCAAAAACTCAGAGTGGTTCCAAGCCTCCCGGGCCAGAACCGCGCGCTGTCGATCTTTTGTCTCAGCCGCGGCCAGCAACCCGCGCCACGCGGTCACACGCGACTCGAAAATGGCCGCTTCCGAAGGACGAGCACCATCCCTGTCAAATTCCGCCGCCTGAGACGAGGACAGCGTGGACAGTCGCCTTTCCAGCCAAGGGATCAGTTCGGTTTGGATCCGTGTCGCGACCTCGGTGGTCAGCGAGACTCTGCCCGTCGTCCCCTGAAACAACTTTCCGCGAGTTCCATCCACTTCGCGTTCCATCCGCCGCAGTTCGATCAGACTCGCGGGCAGAATTGTCGTACTCCCACGAACAGCCTCCCTCGAACTGCGATTCCCGTGCGGGGCGTCGTTTGGCGGGGCAACTTCCTCCTGAAACGAAACGATTTCCAATGGTGCCTCATCGGTGAATTTCGGCTCGGAGGGCAGTGGATCGACCGCCTCTTCGACGATCGCGATGATCTGCCGACAACCCGGACATTCCCCTGTGGCGGTGGGAACGACTTCATGCCCGCAATACTTGCAATGAACGAAATCACTCATGGTAATTGATCTCGGCGAACAAAATGTGACGCCCGACATTATGTCAAAAACTTGATCTCGAACGCAATCGTTACCAGCCCCCCCCCTCGCCGAGCGGCTGTCGGTGTTGTGGCGACGACGCATCGAGGCGTCGCTCTGGTTGTGGTTCCCGCAAAGCGGAACCACAACCGCCTGTGGCAAACACACGACCGGATCGCTTATACCGATAGCCCCCGTGGCGTGGGGCGACGTCCGTCCGCCATCGCCCCGTGTGTCACCCGACATCCGAGGCGTGGCGTGCTTTGTCAGCCGACAGGTGCTATTTCTTCCAGGTCCAGCCGGTGCGGCCCTTCAGATTCACCACGCAGCCTTCCGGCCAGCGTCCGGCGTGCAGTCCGACGATGATCTCGGCGCACATTTTCGAGGTGCCGTAGGCGGAATCGTCGTCGAGTCCCGCCACGTGGCCGCTCACCAGCACGTTGTCGAGCGTGAGCAGCGGACTGGACAGGGGCAGCGGTTCGACCTCGAACACATCCAGCCCCGCCGCCGCCAGCCGGCCGGTTTTCAGCGCTTCGTACAGGGTTGGTCTTGTTGATGAGATGCAGATTCTCGGCACTCATCGGACAGTGCAGCGAAATGAAATCGGATTCAGCGAACAGTGTGTCGCGATCGACCAGTTCGATGTTCCACTGTTTGCAGAATTCCGGATTGGGAAACGGTTCGAACGCGATCACCTTCATTCCCAGGCCGACACCGCGCGTGGCGGTCGCCTGACCAATGCGGCCCAAGCCCACCAGTCCCAGCGTCTTCCCCTGCACGCGGGGATAACTCCGCCGAGCCCATTGATTCGCCCGCACCTTGCGGTCCAGCAGCGGAAATCCCCGGGCGATCGCCATCAACAGCGCGATGGTATGCTCGGCGACCGAATGATGGTTGACCCCCGGGGTGACGCAGACCGGAATGTCGGCGGCGTCGCACGCCACGAGATTGACCGCGTCAAACCCCACCCCCGCCCGAGTCACGGTGCGCAGACGCGGGAGCGACTGAATCACGCGCGGCGTATACGGTTCCGAGCCGGCGAGCGACGCGTCGGCATCCTTCAGAACGGCGATCAACTGGTCTTCCTGAAATACGTCGCAGCCTGCGGGAGGGAACACGACCTCGAAGCCATGGTCGGCGAAGATCTGATTGTGCGGGCCTTCCTGGGCGATTTTGGCGGTGATGACAACCTTGGGCATCGAAGAACAGACTCCACGCGAACATGCGGTTTGGCCGGGCGGACGGATTCCGCCGGGCGGTGAGGACCAGACGGCGTCGCGAACCACATCGCGCCCGTCACGCGAAGCCACAGACTAGCAGGGATGTGCCTTTTGCCCCAGTGTTACGCCGCCCGCATGATAACCTGCTTCTGTCGCGGCTGAAGCACCCAATCCACGGCTCTCCAGTCCATCCAGGACCAGTCGGGATCGCCGCACCCTTGACCGCGGAATCCCAAATGCCCGCCACCCGGGGTGGTATGGAGTCGCACGCTGTCGGGGAGTTTCAATCGCCGCAGCGATTCGATTCCCACCAGCGGGTCGTCGTTCGCACCCAGAATCAGCGTTGGAACCCGAATCCCCGGAACGAATTGCCACGCGCTGGTCTCGCGGTAGTAATTCGCGCCGGTCCCGAATCCACACAACGGACCGGTGAACTGGTCGTCGAATTCTTCAATCCGTCGCGGAGGGCGGGGAATACTCGGATCGGGGACGCCCGGAACAAGCGTCCGCCATTTCGCGACGTGATTCATCAGCAACGTCAGAAAATACTTGTCGTAGAATCGACTCAGGCCGTCCCCCAGTCGTTCCACGCAAAACGCCAGGTCCACGGGGGGACAGACAGCGAGTACAGATTCCAGTTCCGGGGGATTGAGTGCCGGGCATTCCCCCGCCAGCTTCAGCAACACGCTCCCGCCGAGCGAGAACCCCAGGGCGGCGATTCCGGAACCAGGGCATTGCCGAACAATCTCCCGAAGGGCGGCCCGGGCGTCGTCGGAACGTCCGCTATGATAGGGGAGTTTCGCCAACGCCATCCCCGCGCCACAGGAACGCATATCCATTCGAAACGTTCGAACCCCATGCAGATTCAATCGATGCGCGACGCGCCGCATGTAGGGGCTGCGATGGTCGCCAGCCAGGCCGTGAATCAACAGCGCCGCCTGATCCCCGGGATTCCAGCTCTCGGGACAATCGTCATGCAGCACGATCCGGTCGCCGTCGGCCAAGGTCACAAGATGCCGGCCCGCCCGATCGGGCGGAAGCCGACGATCCAAATACGCCGCCGCCAGGGTTTGAAAATGCCCATTTCGCAACAACCAGTGCGGGACGAAATTGGGCAGGCTGAGGTTCACGCTGGTTTCATCGGGTGGAGGGGAACCGAAATTCGCGGCGGACTCTACCCAGTCTCCCCATTTGCCGCCAGACCAATATTTCGGCAGGAAAATCCGTGAAGACGTGATGTACGCGTGGTCCCCCCTCGCGGCGACCAGATTCAGAAAGTAGAATCCCGATTCGGTTGAGACGACCGTTCCACTTTTCAGGGTTGGTTCCGATGCGCGCTCCGTCGAACTTCCATTTTCGCTGGCCGACGATTCTTGGATGGATGACCCTGTCACTTCTGGGGTTGCCCGGAATGTCGGAAGTGGCGATCACTCCTTCCGCACCATCCCGAGCTGAAGCGGCGGATGAAGCGCCGGCCTTACGGGGCACATTCGTGTTGAAACCTCCCCGGGGAGTGGTCGTTATCACGCGATCACCCAACGGGTCGAATGGGACGCCCGCAAGACGGCCGTGGTGATCTGTGACATGTGGGACCAGCATTGGAGCCGGCCCGCGACCCGCCGTGTCGCCGAAATGGCTCCCCGGATGAACGAAGTGGTCGCCGAGGCCCGGCGTCGCGGCGCGCTGATCATCCATTGCCCCAGCGACACGCTCGACTTTTACAAAGACACTCCGCAGCGGGCTCTCGCGAAGCAGGCCCCCGTCATTGAAACCAAGATCCCGCTGGAACGCTGGTGCCGCATTATCGAGGCGCAGGAAGGGAAACTCCCGATCGACGACAGCGACGGCGGCTGTGACAACGTTCCCCCCTGCAAGAACTACAAGGCGTGGAGCCGACAGATCGCCACGATCGAAATCCATCCCCAGGACGCGATCACCGACAGTGCCGAGGCGTTTTACCTGATGCGTTCACGCGGCATCGACAACGTGATCGTGGTGGGAGTTCACACGAATATGTGCGTGCTGGGACGTCCGTTTTCCATCCGCCAACTGGTTCGGCAAGGGCAGAACGTGATGCTGCTGCGCGATATGACCGACACCATGTACAACCCGCGGATGGCCCCGTTCGTTCACCATTGCACCGGCACCGACCTGGTGATCGAGCATATCGAAAAGAACTGGTGCCCGACGGCGACCAGCGTCGATCTGGTGGAGGGAAAGGAGTTTCGCTTTTCAGAAGATCAGCGGCCCCACGTCGCGGTGCTGATGGCGGAAGACGAGTACAAAACCGAACAGTCGCTTCCCGCCTGGGGAGCGAAGTTTCTGGGGAAGGAATTCCGCACGACCTACATTTTCGGCAACGACACAGACCGCAATGACTTGCCCGGCATCGACGCTCTCGACCAAGCCGACGTGCTGCTGGTGAGCGTTCGCCGACGGGTTCCCACGAAGGGTCAGCTCGACACCGTCCGTCGGTTCATTGAAGCGGGCAAACCGGTTGTGGGAATTCGAACCGCCAGTCACGCGTTTTCATTGCGCGATGGAGCTCCGCCGCCAGAGGGTCACGACGCCTGGCTGACCTTTGACCCGGATGTCCTGGGAGGACATTACACCGGCCACCACGGCGAAGGCTTGAAGGTAGCGGTGACCGTGCCGGGGGAATCGCCCCATCCCATTCTGACGGGAGTCAACGTGACCGAGCTGGTGGGGAACGGATCGTTGTACAAGGTGAATCCGCTGGCGATCTCGGCGACGCCGATTCTGATCGGTTCGATTCCCGACACACCGGTCGAACCAATTGCGTGGACCTACACCAACAAATTCGGCAGCCGGGTGTTTTACACCTCGCTGGGACACGTGGGTGATTTCGCGGAGCCGGCGTTTCAGCGCCTGCTGCTGAACGGCGTCCGCTGGGCCGCCGGGCTTCCTGTCGAGGGAACGGAGTCAAAGTAAACGAGTCTGCACGCTGCCGAAAACGGAGTTTTCGCAGAGCCGATGCGTTTGACGCGGCCGTCAGTCGAAGCCGCGCGATTCCGATCGGCAGATTTCCGCCAGGAGATGCCCCGAAATGTTCAAGCGGATCTGGCGCAACGTTGCCAATCGGCTGCGTCGACTTGACGCGCGGTGGCGGCTCCCTGTTCGGGGCATACTGCTGCTGGCGCTGGCGGGGCTGGTGACGGGCGGCTATTTCGTTGGGCGCGTGGTTTATGTGAATGTACTGTTGCGACAGGCCGGCCGACTCGATCTTTCGATTTGGAATGGCAGTACGTGGGGTGAGTCGCTCATCGGTCATGACCAATTCATCGTGATCCGGTCCGACCCGGGGGCCGACCGACTGCCGGAAGCCGTCCGACGGTGGCTGATGCGGAATGAAATTCTTCTGTCGCCTGTGATCGGAACATTAGTGTTCACTTCGCCTGTCGACGCAGAAACGCTGCGATCCGTCGTTCGAGTCGGTCAACCGGAAACTGTCGTACTGGGTGGTGAGTGGTTGACCACGGCGCATTTCGACGCGGTGTCGGAATCGCAGAAACTCCGGGAACTCGAGGTGACATTGCCCACCAATTCCAGCGGACTGCGCTGGAACCGGTTATCGCGCTGCGAAGAATTCCAGTTTCTGTCGATCGCGACCGAATGGCAGATTCTGCCCCCGGGGTTGATTTTGGAACTCTTGCCGATGGGATCGTTGAGCAGACTCCAATTGACCAAATCCCGCCTGACGACCGAGACGGTCGCCGCCATCTGCCAACTGGCGGCTAACAGGCCGTTGCGGATTGTGCTGTTTTTGTGCGAGTGTGATGCCGACGCGTACGCTGCCTTTCGTGCGTTGCCTGAATCGGCGTCACTCGAAATTCGCAATCCCATTGCGTTTGACGACAACCAACTGCTGGCACTCGCCAGTGTTCCGCAATTGACGGCCTTTTGCGAACCCGGGGAACACACAATCACGGATCAGGGAATGTGGGGGCTTTGGGAACATCCGCGCCTTGAGGTGTTGAGCGCTCGTCGACAGCAAGACATTGCAGATTCTGATGGTGAAACCGAGTCAATTGACCGAAAGTGCCAAGTCTTCATTTCGCCGACGTTGTCTGAATGTCACACTTCTAGAACACCCTATCATTCAATAGCAGCCGGGTTCTGAGAAACAATCGCCGAGCCGATCCGTCAAAGGCGATAGTCTGTCCATGGTGTGAAGGAGGGAAGTGAGAATGTTCAAAAGAATTTTGGCGGAGTGTGACCGAACGATCGCGACGACTGGACGCGCGGTGGCGGCTGCCCGTTCGGGGCATTCTACTGCTGGCACTGGGCGAGCCAGGGTGACATTTCAATCACCCGCGAACCTCGGCCGCCAGTTGTTCCGCCTTGATCACCATGTCACGCAGCACATCCAGCCCCTTCTGCCAGAAGCCCGGTTCCGAAATGTCGGCTCCGACCTTCGCCAGCAGCCTTTCGGGCGACTCTTTGCTTCCCGACTCCAGAAGCTGCATGTACTTCGGGACAAAGTCCCGCCCCTGTTCCTGGTACATCCTGTACAGCGACAGCACCAGCAGCTCGCCAAACACGTAGGCGTAACAATAGAACGGGGTGTGGACGAAGTGGGGAATGTACGCCCAGCCCCACCGGTAGGGCTCGAACATCTCGACAGCGTCGCCGTACAGTTTTCCGTTCGCCTGCCACCAGAATTCACAAAGCTGTTCGCTCGATAACCGCTCTTGCCGACGGGCACCGTGGACCAGTTGCTCGAACCGGGTGAGTACCGTCTGCCGAAACACGGTCGCAAACGCGTCTTCGATCTTGCTGCACAACAGCCCGAGCCGAACTTGCGGGTCGGCCGTCGTCTCCATCACGTAGTCGAACGTCAGGAACTCACCCATCACGCTCGCTGTCTCGGCGGTCGTCAGGGGATGATGAAAATTGAAATAAGTCTGCTTGCGCGACAGGTACTGGTGGATGCCATGCCCTAATTCGTGGGCCAATGTCGAAACATCGCGCAGTTTGTCAGTCCAGTTGACCAGAATGTACGGATGGACCGACGGCACGGTGCTGGCGCTGAACGCGCCGCCGCGTTTGGTTGGCCGAACCTCGGCGTCGATCCAGCGCTTTTCGAAAAACTGCGCGGCGACGTCCCGCATGGTCGGATGAAACCGCTCAAACGACGCCAATACCGTGTCACGTCCCGTGGTGAACTTGCACTCGGGGAGATTTGTCGAGACGGGGGCGTACTGGTCGTAGGTCGCCATCTTGGGCAATCCCAGCAACCGCGCCTTCAGCCGGTAGTAGGAGTGAGCGATCGGGTAATTCGCCTCGGCGACATCCAGCATCCTCTCCACGACGGCGGGGGCAACTTCATTCGCCAGGTGCCGACTGTTCATGGGGCCGGCGTACCCGCGCACCTGATCGTTGATACCGTGATCCTGCGCGACCGTGTTGAGAACGGTGGAGAGGACGAGCTCGTGTTTGGCGAGTTCGGCGTACAGACACCCTTGGGCCGCCTTGCGCCTTTCGCGTTCCGGGTGATAGCTGATCGCCAGAATCTGCGGCTGCGACAACACCTGGGTTTCGCCCGCGTACTCGAACTTGTACTGAATCGACGAGTCAAACTCGTCAAAGAGATTCGTCCAGGCGGCCCGGGCCGTCAGCGACTTCTGGTTGAGCAGCAGCTCTTCCGGCTCGGTTTTGGTGTGTGGGCGGTACCGCCTGGCCCCGGTGAGGTAATGCGCGTAGTTCGCGAGGATCGGGTCGCTGGCGAGAGATGCGGCGCGGGCGTCGTCGACCGCGAGCCACTCCAGGTCAAAGAACGTGAGTTCATTTTCGCGTTCGACAAGCTGTTGCCGAATGCGATCTTCCAGCCGACGTCCCGCGTCGCTGGCGGTGTCGGCGGCGGTTACCAGGCCGGCGTATGCCCCCAGCCGACCCATCAGTTCGCAGATTCCTTCGTATTCCACCAAGGTCTTGCGCAGCGCTTCGGGAGAGAAGCCCGCGCTCGCGAAGAACCCGCGATGGTCGGTCGAGAATTTCGCGCAGCGCTGTGCGAGTTCGGTCAGATCCAGTTCGATCCGTGGGTCATCGAGACCGGTGTACAGATCGGAAAGATCCCAAACGATGCCCTGGGCGGATTCAGCCATATTCGACGGTTGATTCTCTGCCGGTCCGATGGCCGGCCTGTGAAGGGACGATTTTGAAAGCGCTGTTCGACTCGCGAGATTCTCGGCAGTGGCGCTGAAAATTTCCAGCATCCACACTCAGGTTGAGACATCCCCCGTGGTCCAGGCCCCATCAATCAGCCGCCACAATTTCCCGGTCGGGTTCTTGTTCTGAAGTGCCGCCGGCAGCCGGTGCGGGCGGACAGCGTCGTACGAATGCAGCATCGCGAACCGCTGAATTGAGGTCGGAATGCCGACCGCAGTGAAACCGGGGTGTCCGGTCGCCGGGAATGGGCCGCCATGATTCATCGCGGGAGAGACCGCGACTCCCGTTGGCATCTTGTCGTTGAGCAATCGGCCGACGTACCGCCGCAAGACCGGGGCGACCTGGTCGTACAACCGGTCATCGCGGCCATCGTTCGCACTGAGCACCTGCACCAGTTCCTCGGGAGACTGCGCGAGAACCCACAGGGAACTGTTGCCGAACGCTTCGGTTTGCAGATCGGCGGGGTTCTTGAGAAACCGGCTGGCGCTCACTTACAGCAGCGTATTGCGATAACAGAAACCCGCTCCGCCACCAGCGGCCCCCCCCGCGACCACTTCCGCGCCAGCACTCCGGAGCTTGGCGATTCCCGCTTCGAGGTGCTTGAGAACCCCTTCGCCGAGCAGTGTGCCCACCGGGGCGGTCGCGAACTTCTGGCCGATCGTCTCGAGGACGGCATCAGTTTCCGGTCCGGCGAGCGCCAGGACCAGTCCAGGATTCGTGCAGAACTGCCCGGCTCCCATCAGGCAGCTTCCCGTGAACTCGTCGGCGAATGCCGGTCCACGCTCAGTGATCGCACCTGGGAGAACGACAACGGGGTTGATGCTCGACAGTTCCAGATAGATCGGCTTCCCGGCCCGGTCGGCGGCCGCCTTGAGTACCATGCCGGTGGCTCGCGCGCCAGTGTAACCGGTCGCTCCCATTAGCGGATGAGAAACGAGCTTTTCGCCGTCGGCGTGGTCGGTCCGGTAGATCAACTGCACAAACCCTGCGGGCATGTTCGTCTCGCGAGCCGCCTCGTGCGCCTCAATCGCGAACAGCCGGGTTGTTCCCGGGTGCGACGAATGCCCCTTGGCGATCACCGGATTCCCGGCGGCGACGGCGGCGGCGAAATCTCCGCCGGAGATTCCGTTGAAGGCGAACGGAAAATTGTTCGGACCAAAGACCACAACCGGCCCCAAAGCGCCAAAGATCGAGCGGATATTGGCTTTCGAATCGATGATCGGGCGGAGCCAGGATCCTTCGCGGGCGGCGGCGGCCGCCTGCCTCAGTTGGTTGGTCGTGCGGGGTAACTCTGCCTTGGCGAGACGGGGTTCCACCGGCAGTGCCGTCTCGGCATTGGCCAGCGCGACCAGCTCACCCGCCTTGGCGTCGATCCGGTCGGCGTATCGTTCAAGAAAGGCGGCGAACCGTTCGCCTGGCCAAGTCGCAGTCTGCTGAAAGGCCCGATGTGCGGCGTGGATCGCCTGTTCGATTTCTTCCCACGGACTGACGGGAAACAAGTCCGGCAACAGTCCCTTCGTGGCGGGATTGACCGCTTGAAAGGACTTCGAACCCGTGGAAGGGCGCCACGCGCCGTCAATGAGAACCGGATGCACAGACATGCGACTGACCAGAAAAAGAACCAACTGCAAAAACTACTTCGCGGTCTCAATCACCTTCGCCGACTCAATCTTCACATCCGACTTCGGGCGATCTCCTGGAGCCGTCGGAACCACGCCAATCCGCAGCACCACATCGAGGCTATCTTTGTCGGCGGTCCGGCCGAACGCGGTGTATTGTCCGTCAAGGAAGCTGGGATCCCCCGTGCAGATGAAGAACTGCGAGCCGGCGGAATTGGGGGACTGAGAACGCGCCATCGACAAAACCCCCTTCTTGTGCGGAGTTTTGTTGAACTCGGCGGCGATACTGTAGCCTGGACCACCCATTCCATTGCCGTCGGGGCAGCCCCCTTGAATCATGAAATCCTTGATGATGCGGTGGAAGATCAGGTTGTCGTAGAACCCGATCCGCGACAGCGCGATCATATTCTTGCAGTGCCCGGGAGCGACGTCAGGGAGCAGGTCGAGCAGAATCCGCCCGTGCGACGTATTCAGTTCGATCTGGTAAGTGTTCTTCGAGAAGTCAATTTTAC
>JAPLOC010000523.1:12426-13415 GCA_026692825.1 Planctomycetota bacterium
GGGCTGTGCCACCGGGAGTGAGGGAAAACAGGAAAATGGGGCGCCGATTCCGTGGCAACGAAGGTGTCGGAGCATGAAACATCAGTAGGTCACTCGCACCCCAGTGGTCGTAACTCCCAGGTGTGTTGGCGCGAGTGCCTCGGCTGTCACCCACGTTGGCATCGGATTGCTGGCTGGGTCGAACTACCCAACCGGCTTCCAGCGTCGGGAATCGCTTGCAAACGGGCGCGGGGTCACATAGATTGACCGAAGAGGTCTCCGGTTGTTGCAACCACAGTTCCTAGCCAGCGTTGAATCACGGGGGGGATGTCGGAATGGCCGAGTCAAATATTTGGGACAAGGGTGAGCGGGTCCGCAAAGCGCGGGTTCACTTGAAATTTGACGTGGAGACGGAAGGGGCGTATCCCGCCGACGAGTTGCCGTTCGTGGTCGGTGTGATGGGGGACTATTCGGGCAACGACTCGGGGGCAGAGTTCAAGCCGCTCCGCGACCGAAAATTTGTCGATATCGATCGCGACAATTTCGGGTCGGTGATGTCGCGAATTGCCCCGGGACTGAAGTTTCGCGTGAAAGACGAACTCAAAGGGGATGGATCCGAGTTTGAGGCGCAATTGGCGTTTCGGAGCCTGGATGACTTTTTGCCCTCAAATGTCGCGGCGCAGATTCCGCAATTGAAGGCGATGCTCGACCAGCGGGACAAACTGAAGACTCTTCTTTCCAAGCTGGGAAGCAGTCCGAAAGCCGGGGATCTGATGGACGAGATCCTGAAAAACACCGAACTGCAGGATCAGTTGAGGCGAGAGCTGGGCGAAGCTAACGGGCCAACGGGCGGCGAACCCCCCGCGGGGTGAAGTTTCACTGAGCCAGAGTAAGAGTTGGCCAATGGGAAGTTTGGTTGGCTGAATTGGGTGTGGAATTCCGCGTCTCGGATTCGTGGAATTCGTAACCGCTGTCAAAAAAGTCGGTTGATTTTCGTGGAGATGTGTGAT
>JAPLOC010000524.1 GCA_026692825.1 Planctomycetota bacterium
GGCCAGGTCGATCCGACAGGCCGCAAGATTGGCGAGTCCGACGGGAATGAAAATACAGTCTTGGGGGGGACGCCCAAAGAGGGAGAAGGGGGCGAAACCAACATGCGGTTGGGGGCGGTCGAAGACGACTTTTTCGATGTCGACAAGACGACTGCCAACAGTGCGAAAAAAACAGGTGGCAAAAAAGTAACGCGGGAGCGTGAAGAACTGGGGAAGCTGCCGACCTGGGTGCGGGATACCCGGACGATGCCGTCGAAGTCGTTTGTCGTCGATCCCCGCGCGACAGGCAAGCAGGATTACAGCACACTGAACCTCGCGCTGCGCGATCTGCCGCGGGAAGGGGGGCGGATTATCCTGACTGGTCCCGGACCGTTCCCGGTGCGTGTCGACCATATCCGCGATTGCGGTCGGGTGGTGATCGAGGCGGCGGACGAAGCGGATCATCCCCTGATCGTGTTGTTGGAACCGGACAACGCCAGTGTTCACGCTTTCCTGACGTTTGAGAACACTTCGTTGGAGTTGAACAACGTCCACATCGCGACCAACGTGACCGGGTTTTCCACGTCTGCCAGCGATGCCCTCATTCATGTCCATGGGGGGGATCTCTTGGCGCGGGGCTGTTCGTTTTCGGCTCGCGGAGTTCCGAATACGGGAATGACCGCGCTGCGCGTGACCAGTCCCGCTGCCGGCATCAAGTCGTCGGCGACCAAAGCGACCGAAGACAACGGTCGGCGAAATATCCTCGTCTCGAAGTGCGTTGTGCGCGGTCGCAAGCTCACGTCGGTGCTGGCGGAAGTGCCGCGGGGTGAAGTGGTCATTCACGATTCGCTGCTCCTTTCGGGTGACTCGCCCGCGCTGCGACTCGGCGGGGCGGAGGGGGATGGAGCCGGGGTCCGCAACCGACTGATCCTGTCGGCGGCCACCGTTGTCGCGGCTCAAAATGCCCTCGAATGCACTCTCCCCTCGTCTTTGAATTCCGACTGGCAGATCGCTTTGGTCTCGACGAATTCGCTGGTGTCGACATCGGACGCCAGCGCGGCAGGCAGTTTGCTGAAGGTGTTGTCGCTGGAGGCGGATAAGGCACCAACGATTCTGGGTAAAAAACTGCGATGGAAGACGACCTCCAGTTTGTTTCCCGGTTGGAAGGCGCTCATCAAACTGGAAGGGGAGGGGACACCACTCGCCACCAGTTTCACCCAATGGCAACTGTTGTGGCAGGATTCCGGCGTGAGCGCCAAGAATTTCCCGCGCAAGGGCTGGCCCGTCGACTTTCCCGCCGACGTTTGTGAGACGTCGCTCGGCGTGTTCGATCGAGAGACGCTGGGGAGCGCCGACGTCGTGGTGGCGGGAGGGGGCAATCCGGGTTGCTCGGTGAAGGATCTGCAGTCGACCGGACTCGCGGGGATGGATTCGATGCTGACAATGGGTCGCCGACCACTGGTTCCGGACGGCATTTTTGGTGACCGAGGAGTTGTGGAGGAACTGCGGGTCGACCTGACACGCGAGGATCTGGGGAAGGTTCTCGCGTCCAAGAAGCTGTCCAATGGAACGACAGTCATCGCCTCGGGTGCGGGGGTTTGTGTATCGTCTCCCGTGGTGATTCGGGACGCTTGGATTCGATTGCGGTTCGCCCAGACGCCGGGGAAGCCGTTGGTGCTGATGCCCAAACAAAACACCGCCCCCGACAACTCCCCCGACGCCCTGATCAGCGTCATTCATGGGGGAATTGAAATCCAGGGAGGAGTCCTGCTGGCCGCCGGGCTGGGGAGCAAAGTGAGCGCTCCAAAGTACCTGATCTCGGCGATCGATTCCGATGTCGCGCTCAATCAATGCCGGCTCCAGGGGGTCTTGGGAGGGGCGGCAGGGCGGTCGAAAGGGTTGATCGAATGGCGGAGTTCTGACAATCCCGTCGCTCCCAGTCGGCCATTCGCCTCCGATCGACTGGCGTATCTGGTCGTGGGGGAGAGTTTCTTATTGGGCAGCGGCACGCTGATCGACGCCGACGTCGGACAGCGGGTGCTGCTGTTTCACCGCTCGGTGGCGCTCTCGCGGAACGACCTGTTTTCGTTGCGGATGCGAGAATCGGATGGCGCGATGGAAGGGGTGGTGGATTTGGAACAGTCGACGCTGTCGGCGCTCGACACGTATCTGAAGGTCGATTCTCCGACGACGGTGCGCGGCGCAGTGAGTCCGCTGCAGTTTTATGCCGACCGCTGCGTATTCGGGCCGGCCCTCAAACGGACCGGCCGGGGTCAGCCCTCAACCTTGATGGCGGTCGCGGGGAGCGCGCTTGCTGGCGGACAGATCCGCTGGTGGGAAATCTCGTGCGGGTACGCACCCGATGTCGGCTGTCTGCTGCGGGACGATACCGAGACCCCGGTCGTTCAGGACTTCAAAGAAAAGTGGGTGCAGAAGTGGGGTGCCGACAATTGCCTTTCGCCTCTGGTCGGCCCACAGGAAATCGTACTCCGCGACGAATTGCCCGCCAAGCCGGGGGAATTGTCGGATCTGGAAACCTCGCGCTTCGCACTCCATTCGAATTGTCGCGCCGCTTCGTGGGACGGGGGGGCCAGCCCGATTGGCGCGCGGGTCGACCAGTTGCACGTCCCGTCACCTCAGGTCGCTTTCACGCCGAGTGGAAGCAAAAAAGCCAAGCCGAACAAACCCAAACAGAATGTCGAAGGGTTTTAGGCCCGGTTGCCGTTTCTCCCAGGATTGAATGATGAACTCGCTGTTTCGTTGGTCCCTCGCTGGTTGCGCACTCGTCTTGCTGACGACCACCATGGCTCAGTCCGCCGAATTCTCGGCGATGTTGAACCGGGTTCCCGGTGAGACGAACGTGCTGGTGATGGTGGACGCCGAGCGATTGTTGTCGAGCGAGATGTCGGTGTCGGCGGGCTGGAGGAAGAAACTGGCCGAGCAAACGGAAATCCGGCCGCTGCTGCTGCCTGTTTCGGCGAAGAAGCTCGTTCGGGCGATTCGGATTGATCTGGAATCGCGGCAGCAGAGTTCCGAGATCACGCTGCTCGACATTCCCAAGGGGCCGACGCTTAAGCGAATCGGCGAGAAGCACCAGGGTTATGTTGAAAAGGTAGCCAATACCGAGTCGGTTTGGCTTCCCCAGGGTGCGTATGGTGTGAAGCTGGGATCGGATCTGTATGGTTTTTTGTTCCCCGCCAATCGGCAGGACTTGTCCAACTGGTTGCGGAATCGCAGTGGCAAGGTGTCGACCTATCTGTTGCAGGCGTCGACCGCCATGAAATCCAAGGGACCACAGATCGTCCTCGCCCTGGACTTGGAAGACGCGGTGTCGCTGGAGACTCTGCCGGCGAAGCTCAAGGAACTGGAAGCGATTTCAAAGTCGGAAGTCGACGTGGCGGCGATTTCCAAAGTGATCGCGACGCTACGAGGCGTGAAGTTCGCGGTGCAATTCGAAAAAAACGCGGTGGGAACACTGACGGTCGATTTCGATCTCGACACCGCTCCGTTGCAGTCGGTGGCCAAGGGACTCGTGCTGGAAGTGCTGGCATCCAAAGGTTTGTCGATTGATGAAATGGATTCGTGGAAACCTGCAGTCACGGGAAAGACGGTTTCCCTGTCGGGTGAATTGGGAGACAGTGGCCTGATGCGGCTTTCGAGTCTGCTGGAACTCCCCGCGGACCTGATCGATGACCCCGAAAAGAGTACCGAAGCGGACAACCCGAAGCTGTACGCGACCCAGGCGCACTACAAGGCGGTCCAGAAACTGACCGATGACCTGTTTGGCAAGAAGTGGCAAACCTTTGGTCAGTACGCGCAGTGGGCCGAGCAATACGCCAAAAAGATCGACCGGTTGCCACTGCTCAACGTCGACGAGGAAATGCAGCAGTACAGCGCCCGGGTGGCTGACACGTTGCGGGACGGGGCGGTCGCGATGAAGGGGGTCGGTATCCGGACCGCTGGCCGGCAGGCGCAAGTCTGGAACAACGGCGGCGTCAACTACGATTATTACGGTAATCGCAGTTACGGAGTGTCGAACGCGGGTGACCAGGAACGTCGCGGGATCCGTGGAAGTGAAGAGGCCCAGGGAGCGACCGACGCGGTTTCGATGAAGCAGATCATCGAGCAGTCGACCGCGGACATTCGAAAGAAGATGGTCAAGAAATTCAACGTGGAGTTTTAGTGCGGTCGAGTTCTGTCGGAGGGATCGCGTTGGATGAAGCTGCGATAACGAATCGTCGATTCTCCAGTTGCGATCTCATAGCGATTTGCTGAATGTGTGTGTGTGCGTGTGGAATGACAGTGCGGGGGACTCGCACAACCGAGGGGTTGTGCGACCCCGCTAAAAACGACCTTTTTGGAATGGAGTCCGGACTGTGAAGTCTCATTGTTCCCTGGTTGCGGTGTCGGTTCTGGGTTCGGTTCTGCTGGCGAACGCGGTCGGTCTGTTCGCTCAGGATCGCAAGTCGGAACTGGAACGATTCGCTGGCCGCTGGCATGTCGTTGAGCTGGTGGAAGATGGCAAGGTGATTCCGAAGTCGGCGATCGAGGAGTGGCTCCCTTCGGGAGGCTATTTCGAAGTCGCCGACAACGCGATCGTCTACAAATCGACGGAAGACGACAAAAAGCACGTCAAGGTGTTCTCGATCGACGCGACCGAGTATCCGCATCAGATTGACATCAGCGTGCAAAAGCGGAAGGCCGGCACCGGGATCTACAAGTTCGATGACGGAAAACTGGTGATCTGCCTGGTGGATCCTGAGGAGGGGAAGCGTCCGACCGAATTCTCGGCCAAAGAGGGGACCGAGCGGATGTTGATGGTGCTGGAGCGTCTGGGGGACAAGAACCCGAAGCCGGCCCGCACGGAACGCGCCAATCCTCCCAAGAGTTCAGAGGAGGGTGCCGCCGCCCGCATCCTCACCGACGCCGAGGTGACGGATATGCTCAAGGGAACCTGGAAGTACACCGATTCGGTCGGCGCGTTGTACAGCGTGATGGAAGAGGACGGCACGTTTCGGGTCGTTCGGGAGGTCAAGGAATTCCGCCGGTTTCAGAAGATGTTTGTGCAGACGCCCATATCGAGCGGAACCTGGCAGGTGAAGAATGGCAGCCTGCGATTCCGCTGCACCGAATCGGTCCATCCCGACCGGGTCGGTCAAACCATGACGTTTGACATCCGCTCCATTTCGTCGAAAGACATGATCTTCATCGACTACATGGGGAAGCTCGGTCAGGCGTCGAAGGTGAAGTAGTTCAATAAGACAGCGCCCTGCTTCGGGGCTAGGATCGCCCGAACTTCAACAGGAATTTCGCCTCCAAGCGGGCCGTTGTCTTTTTTGAGTACGATACTCATCACCTCCTGAGGCCCAAGCATGACGTCCCCAGCGACTCCGCTCGCGAACAGCCGAATCCACTGTGGATTGCTGATCGCGCTATTGATCGCGGTCACGATTCCCGTTGGCTGGCTGGTGCTTGCCGCCGCCAACGGACGTCAGCCCAATGGAAAACCGCTGCCCGAAAAGGCCAAAAAGCTGGCGGATCTCGCCGAGCGACTGCGGCCGCTCGACCGCCCCATGGGACCGGTTCAGCCGGGTGATTGGCTGGAATCGTATACGGAACTGGGTCAGACGTTTCGGCAGTATGTCACCGATCGGCCTGGCCCGGTCGACCCGTCCCGGACGACGTTGTACATCGTGCCGTTGGGGGAAGGAACGAAGGAACAAACCGAGATTGTCTCCCGAACGGCCGAGTTTCTGGAAGTCTTCTTCGGGAAGCCGGTCAAGACCCTGGAGCGCGTGGTCCTCGACGCTGTTCCGCCCGAGGCGCAGCGTCTCCGCAGCGACGGCAAGACTCGTCAGTTGTTGTCCACGTGGCTGCTGAATGACGTTCTCTTAAAGCGACGCCCGAAAGATGCCATCGCGGTCTTGGGAATGGCGACGGACGACTTGTGGCCGGGCAAAGGTTGGAATTTCGTGTTTGGTCAGGCGTCACTCAGTGAACGGGTCGGCGTCTGGTCGCTCGCCCGGAACGGCGATCCGTCCGAAAGTCCCGAAGATTATCGCCTATGCCTAAGGAGAACACTCAAGACCGCCATGCACGAGACCGGGCACATGTTGGGAATCCCGCATTGCATCGCCGCCGACTGTGGAATGAACGGCACGAACAACCGCGAGGAAAATGATCGCCGGCCGATCGAGTTCTGTCGGGAATGTCAGCCGAAAATCTGGTGGTATTGCCAAGCCAATCCCGTGGAACGGTGCCGCAAACTGGCGAAACTCGCGGGGCAATTCGGATTGGACGAAGAGGCGAAACACTTTGAAGCCGAGGCGGAGGCGCTCGCGAAACCGTAGTTGAATTGCGAGAATTACCGAATCCAACCGCAGTTTCGTATCAGAAATGGGCTAATCATCACCTTTCGCCGGCGTGGCTTCGCTCGGCGGGCCGTCGTAAAACCGGTATCCCACACCCCGCACGGTTTCAATGCGGACTGCGTGCCGGCCGATTTTCTGCCTCAGCGATTTGATATGCACGTCAACGGTCCGCTCGAGAACGTACGCATCGTCTCCCATGGCGGCCTCCATGAGATTCTGCCGGGTGAACGCGCGGCCTGGCTGGCGAAGTAACGTCCACAACAGCCGAAACTCCGTCGGTGTCAGCTTCGCCTCTTCGCCGTCGATCAGGACACGGTGTTGCGTTCGGTCGATCTCGATGCCGTGCGATTCGACTTTTTCGTCGGACACTTCAACGGCGGTTTTCCGCCGCAACAGGGCCTTGATCCGCTGGATCAACGCCTTGATCTTGAACGGCTTCGTCACGTAGTCGTCGGCCCCCATTTGAAAGCCCACGACTTCATCGATTTCCTCGCTGCGTGCCGTGAGGATCAGTACGGGAATCCCGCGGGTTCTGGCCCCCGCACGCAGTTGCCGACAGACTTCCAGCCCTTCAATCACCGGCAGCATCAGATCCAGCACAATCAGATCCGGGAGAACCGTCTGGGCATGGCGCAAGCCGTCTTGCCCATCGGTTGCCAGTTGAACCTCGAACCCCTCTTTCTTGAGGTTGTAGGTCAACAGTTCGCCAATCGCCCGTTCGTCTTCGATGACGAGAATCGTCTGCTTCGACATGCTCACCGCTTCCAGAATTCCGCTCGATGGCGGATGATCTCGCCTTCGACGAGGTACACAACATCCTCCGCGATGTTCGTCGCGTGGTCGGCCACCCGCTCAATGTGCCGGGAGGCCGAAAACAACTGCACTGCCGGATCCACCAGTTCGGGGGATCGCTTCATCATCACCAGCAGTTCATCAATGATCTCGCGGTTGAGCGAGTCAACCAGGTCGTCCTGACGACAGACGTCTCGGGCGAGCCGGCTGTCCTTCTGCACGAAGGCGTCCAGCGACAACCGCAACATGTCCACCGCCACCATCGACATGTGCGTCAACTTCTCGGGGATGGCGATCTCCGGTCCTTCGGCGAGTCCCGCCGCCCGCTCGGCGATGTTCACCGCGACGTCGGCGACCCGTTCCAATTCCCAGGCGATCTTCATGACGGCGGTGACCCGCCGCAGGTTCTCGGCGACCGGCTGGTGAAGCGCCAGGATTTTCAGGCACTCTTCTTCGATTCTGACATCCCAGCGATCGATCTCGTCGTCGGCGGCGACCAGTTGTTCGGAGACGGCGACATCGGGTCGGCTCAAATCCTCGACCGCTTTATGAACAAGCTGCTCGACGGCGGCGCACATCTGCATGATGTGCTGGTGCAGTGTGTCCAGTTCGCGGTTCAGATGGATTGACATATTCGCTGGGGTTCGTGAGGTGGGTGTTGACCGCCCGAACTGACGCCTCGTCGGGCGAACATCCAGCCTAGACGGGAACCGGCATTCACCGCAATCGCTCGGCGTGGAATTTCCGCCAGCGCAAAAATCGTCAACCGAACCGACCGGTGATGTAGTCTTCTGTCTGCTTCTGCTTCGGTTTTGTGAACATTCCCGCGGTCGGTCCCATTTCGATCAGTTTTCCCTGAAAGAAAAACGCCGACAGGTCGCTCACCCGGGCCGCCTGCTGCATATTGTGGGTGACGATGACAATCGTGTAATTCCGCTTCAATTCGAAGATCAAGTCCTCGATTCGGGCGGTCGACGCGGGGTCGAGCGCCGAGGCTGGCTCGTCCATCAGGATGACTTCCGGATTCGTCGCCAAAGTTCTGGCGATGCACATCCGCTGCTGCTGTCCCCCCGAGAGGGCCAGGGCGCTGTCTCGCAGCCGATCCTTCACTTCCTCCCAGAGCGCCGACCGCCGCAACGACAGTTCGACCACCGCGTCGAGTTCCTTGCGGGATTTCATTCCCGCCAGTCGCGGCCCATAAGCGACGTTGTCGAAAATCGAACGGGGAAACGGATTCGACTTCTGAAAGACCATTCCCACCCGTTTCCGCAGCTCGACCACGTCGACCCGCGGATCGTACACGTCCACACCATCGACCAACACTTTGCCTGTGATGACACGATTGGGAATCAGGTCGTTCATCCGGTTGATTGTCCGTAGGAACGTACTCTTTCCGCAGCCCGAAGGGCCGATGAACGCCGTCACCTGCCTCTCGGGGATCGCCAGCGTCACATCGAACAGCGCCTGCTTCGACCCGTAGAAGAAGTTGATGGAATGCGTTTGTATTTTGGCGACTTCGACCGCCGACTCGGAGGGATTGACCATGCGCCGCGACTTGTCTTGCCCGGCTAGGGAGCCAAGCGGAATCGTGTCTGATCCGAACGAAACGGCCAGCGTAGCACCTGTCCTGGGACATGTCGAATCGAATCACAAAAGCCCGTGGGCCTTCCTGGAGTACCGGTCGCCCCCCCGCTGGGCCTGTCTGCAAGCGGGGTTCCTTGCTTTCGTCTGGCCGTGGCTCGCCCGGATCCTCCGCAAGCCACCGCGATCTGAAACCGAAGTCTATGAACGCCTCATGAAGAAACAGTGAAGAACATGTGCATTGCGGGTGGAATTGGAAGCGAGCGGCCGATTTTCATCGCCCCGAGTCGGGCCTTGCTCCGAGTCCGAGAATCTGACGGTACGCAGTGCGGAAATTTTCGCGACCCATCTCTTCAATCAGCGCTTTCCATTCCCCGGAGACTTCCTCCAGGGCCATAGCCGGTTCTGTCTGACCTCGAATCGCGTCGGCCAATCGGCTCGCGAGAGTCCTGCGGAAGTCGGCCCGCCGGGGAAATGGCAATTCGAAGACGAGGCCCGAGGCACGGAGCGAGTCGGCAACCGTCGTCAGGTAGGCGTTGGCTTCGGTACCACTTAGCTCGGGCCCGACGAACTGCGCGGGATTGGAGAGTTGCGACTCGCGAGTCAGTCCCGCGATTCCGGCCGGGAGCCGGCTTGCGTAATCCGGACCGGCGAGGCTCGCGAACGCGTTCCAGGCGACGTCTCCTCCCCCC
>JAPLOC010000525.1:0-5034 GCA_026692825.1 Planctomycetota bacterium
CAGGGGAGAGACCGGCGCGGTGGTGATCCGTTCCGAAAACCCCTTGTGGTCAATGAACGCGACGTCGAAGATCCGGATCCCGAACTCTCCGCACGCCGCGTAGACATATTCGCCACGCAGTTGCAGACTGAGGATTTCGGGCTTATGGAACGGTCGGGTCACGTTGTCGAGAATGTCTTTTCCCGGATGCTCGTGGGCATGTTCCAGCTCCCGCCCATGCTCGATGTGTTCATGGAATTCCTCGGGATACGCCAGTTCGTGCAGCGAGCTGCCAATCACCGCCTGCGGTTCCTCCCGTTCGGTCACTTCGACGGCAAACAGCCCCTCCTCTCCAGCGGCGACCCAGCAGTATTTGCCAATGAAGTTCGTGTAGTTCGTCCCCTGCATCACCAGTTGCGCCATCGTGGCGTTGTTGTCGTCTTTATGCGACAGATGGCAGTCGGAACAGAGCTTCGTCTCCCCCTTGCCACGCACGGTGTGAGGAACGTTCGTGCTGAAGGCGATTCCGCTCGGCCCTTCCGCCGAGATGGTCTGCTGCTGCACGTAGATCGATTCGCGATTGGCGTTGTACGAACCGACATGAACGGCGCACGACGAACGGGCCGGGCCAACGCGATTCCCCGTCACGTTCCCGTCACGGGCCAGCATATACACGTCATCGCGCAAAGTCTGGAAGTTGTACTTCACATAGTTTCTGGTCACGTCCCCCTCGTTGTGGAGATCGGGGGTTTTGCGATTCGCGATCTGCGGCAGGTGACACCCATAACAGCTCGGGTTCCACGACGTGTGACAGGCGATGCAGTTGACCCGCTTCGACGAGTGGGCGCACTGGTTCCCATCCTTCGGGACGTCGCCCCACAAGTATCCCCCTTCGGGATTGATCCGCACCGTTTTTGCGATCGCTGACTGGGCGTTGAAATTCGGGTTATTCGGGTCGATCGTGTCGGCGACCTGCTTCACTTCCCAGCTCAGGTCACGCTCCACCATTGAGTTCTGAATCACTTTGTCTCCCCGCAGCTCGAAATGCCGTTTGCCAAACGGTGTTCGCAGCGCGGTCAGATTTCGGCCGGCGATCGACATCGCCATGGCAGTCGATGCACGTGATCTCAATCGCCGCCCGCACTTCGCCATAAAGCTTCGAGTCGCCGTGCGAATCCTGCACGAAGTGACAGTCGACGCAGTGCATCCCCTTTTCCAGGTGAATGTCGAGCATATGGACGGGGATTTCGCGACGGAGCATGTCGAGTTCCTGTTCGCGTTTCTTCACCTCTTCCAGTTGCTTCATGTCGGTATAGTCGACACCACGATGCAGCTCGGTCGCCATTACCGGCACCTTCATCGCCACAGCCCGTTGGCTGGGAGCGACGTCGTGCAAAGGCTCACCCTCGTGGGTCAGCAACGTCCCTTTGCGATCTTTCTTGAACACCGCGCGAAAAACCCAGCCGTGACCGTGGAAGTCGGCGAACTGCGTGTTCTTGAGTGCCGGGTTGAGGTCGGCGACCCGGGCGAGAAATTCGGGGTCCGACCAGTTGCCGCGAATCGCAGAACTTTCCGGATTCGACATTTCCGCTTGAACAATCTGCTCGGCGGTCATGTGTCGTTGTACTTCCGGGTACATCAATTCGCCGTCGGTCTCCAGATCCCACCACATATAACCCAGGTAGCTGTTCATCACGGTGGTACCGGGATGGATATGGCAGACGATGCACTGACTGGTGGGGATCGACCGGGTGAAACGATGCGCGACCGGATGCCCCGGTTCATTCTTGGGGATCATCGGATCGATCGAATCGACGAAGTCATCAAGCTGCGAGGCGGCGAGACCCCGGTTGCCGTACTTGGCGTACGGACCCGAATGAACCGGAGAACGATCGTTCGCGTAAATCATGTGACACGACGTGCAGCCGCTCGACCGGTAGTCTCCCGGATGGTCGTTGGTCCCCATGAAATTAAGGGTCGGATCCAGCAGCCGGGTCTTCTGCAAACCGATGAAGACCGGGTCGGTCCGATTGAGTGTCCCCAGCCCGCGATTGCTCAACCGCTGACGGGGCCGGCCCGCTTCTTCCAGCCGTTCGGGAGAGCCGATGTCGGGATTGAAACGTCCCCCGGGTTCGAAAATTCGCAGGATGTTGCCTGGCTGGGTCACCTGGAACCGCGGCAGCGGATCGAGGTATGGCAATACCCCTTTCCGGTCGGTTTCTTCCTTGGTCGGCGGCGGGACCGTTTGCAAACGTTGCGGCTTGCCATTCATCGAATAGCTTTCGCCATAGCGGGCCCATTTGTTGGGAACACCACCATTGTTGTAAAGAGCGGCTCCCCACAGCATGCAACCGTGGGTCATCATGCTCTTCTTGACTTCCAACGTCTCTTTGGGATGGCAGCCAGAGGTGCCGCAGCTCAGATGGGCGATGCGCAAATCACCCGGATTGACGAAGCGGACGAATTCGGGGGATTCGTAGTTGAGCAGCGTGTAGGAACGAACGGGATTGGCCGAGCTGCCCCAGGCACCGGGCATGCAGGGTTGCACGTGGGCATGTTCCTTATCGCCGGCGGCGGCATCTCCGCCGTGACAGTCGACACACCCGAGATGAAACGCCTGGCTGCCGTGCGGATCGTGAGCTGTCTCATGGCAGTTCACGCAACCCCGGCTCTTCGCTCGGGCCTCGGTGGGAGTCTGACGGGTGAGTTCGATTCCGCGGAGTTCGGGCGGGATGGGATAGGGATCGTTCGAGTCGGCGGGGGCCGATTCAATCGGGTGTTGGCCGATCCGGGCGACCGCCGGGCGATCCTGCGCCACCGCCTCTCCTGAACCAGTCGGAGTGACGGGGAGCAAAGACGCCACGTAACCTGTCGCCATGAGGGAACCGAACAGTCCCAACAGGATCCAGCCGGCACGATGCATGGCACCACTTCCTTGTTTCGCGATTGAGGTATCGAGCTTCGTCATGGATTTCGTCACTCGCGTTCCGACGTTCGTAACCGCCGCGCGATCGATTCGAGGTTCTGGTGTGTCACGACGCTAGAAGGTCAACGAGACTTCCACGAAGGCGGCCATCAGAGGACCCAGGTGGGTGTCCTTGGCCTTAAACAACCCCAGCGGGTCGGCCTGTTCGTACAAGTCCTTGAAGCCTCGGCCGGGAAGCAGCGACGAGACCCCCGCCACCACGATGACGTTGTCATTCAACAGCGGGCGGTATTCCGTTCCCAGATTCAGGTCGACGCCAATCTCGCGGTGAATGTCGCTCTGAAACACAAACTGTTCCAGCACTTCGGTGGTGTCGAACCACAAGTAGTTGGCATTCGTGATCAGGCGAACTTTGGGTGTCACTTCGAAGTCCATCCCCAGGTTCAGGAGGTTCAGCCCCGGGTTCACAAAGTTGGCCTGACCTTGCGTTTTGCTCGATCGCAGGTTGGGAATGAGACTCTCGCGCTGCACCAGATTCACCCCGAACAGTCGAATCGCCTGGCGTTGCCAGTAGCTGAACTGACCGCCGGCGAAGTTGGGATTGTCGAAGATCGCGTCGAAGCCGGTCGCCCGATCGTCTTTGATGTTCCGGTCACCCGAAGAGTAGAAGTACGAGCCGCGGAACCGGATCCAGTCCCGATCGTACGATAACTCGATCGCCGCCATTTGGGCGTTGATGTCGACCTCGCGTCCTGCCAGCGGGTTCATCGTGTCGCGACCGAGCGCCCAGTAGAACGCGTGGGCGATGTTGTACCGATCGATGTGCCCCTCCCCCGCGAAGCCGAGGTAGGCGACGTCGACCTGGTGCGGCTGAAACACACCGGTCGGGTCGGGACGCACCAGAAAGTTGTTGTTGTCGAACTTAAAAGTCGGCTCGTCGTGGTTGTAATGAACACTCGCCTGGGCCGTGTACCCCGGGAACAGGAAGTCCTGCCGATAGTAGTTGCCGATCACAACGGTCTGATCCCGGTTGCGGAACGAATTGAGACCGCTGTTGGTGTCCTTTTCCTGCTGGCTGAAAATCGCCAGGTTGAACTGATCGCGATTCGCCTCGCGGCCGGATCGACAGAAAGTCATAATGCGGACTCAGGTCGGCGAGCTTCGCTTCGACGAACCACTGTTCGAGCGCCATGTAGTCGCGGAATCGGGTCGTCCCGGCCCGGACATTTGTATTCACCACCCCCAGCTCCCCGACGTCGAGGTAGTTCATATTGAACACCGGTTCCGCGACGATGCGCCAATCGACCGGCTTGAACCCCGCGTTGCCGTGAAACAGGTCGAACTTCACCCGGAAATAGTTCGTGGTGAAATACTGGTTGGGATTCCCGAAGAAATCCTCCTCAAACGGATTGACCGTGCTTTCAAACGGCGTCGTGGGAGTGGGAACCTGCCGAAATTCGTTCAGGATCACACTGGTGGCGGTGATGTTGAGGAACGTATGTTGCCCAATGATGGGGTAGTCCCCTTTGAGGACATGCTGCCGATACGGATTCCACCAGGCTCCCGGCTCAAACGGCGCGTCAGCCCCGGTGGGGGTCGGAGTCGCATAGCGGTCCCAGGGGGGGATACCGACCCGCCAGCGGTCTTCGATGGGAACGAAGTGACTCGATTCCTGGTCTTCGGTAGGCAGGATGCCCGAGGGGCCGCTGAAGCCCAGCGGCTCATCACTTTCGTATTCGAACACCGAGTCCTCCTCCTCGGGCAGGAGGCGTTCATCGAAGAACAGAGGGTCGGCCGGTTTGTCGAGAATTCCCGGACGAAATCCCGGTTCTGGCGACGACAGCGAGAACGGATCTTCCTCGGGAGAGGCGAGGTTGAAGAACTCGGCGTCACGTTCGTACTCTTGGAAACGCGGCGCGCCGGGAATGACTTTTCCGTCGGCGTCGATTGGTGCGGGCGGGACCACGAGTTCTTCGCGCCCGGCCGGTTTCACCTTGCGGTCGAAAATCGTGCGGGTGGCGGCAGCGTCGGCCGGTTGAGTTTTTGTACGGGCGGGTCGGCTGCCAAACTGTGCCGCAGGGTCATGCGACTGCGGCTGAAGGTGACGGAATTTCGAGAGGTCAGCGGGA
>JAPLOC010000525.1:5054-5795 GCA_026692825.1 Planctomycetota bacterium
GGGGTCGCGACCCGGGGGGTGATTTTGCCCGCCTCTTGCCTGGAGCGGGTCTGGACCCGCGCGGTCGCTTTGCCGTCAGAAGTCGAAGTTGAATCGACGGGGGTCGCCAAGCTCCAGTCGGCTTTGAGAATCCGGGCGCGACCTCGTACCAACGGGCTCTCGTCCGAAGTGGCGAGTTCTTCCACGCGCGAACGAAGTTCTGGACTGGGGGTTCGTTCGGAGAGGGCTTCCAGAACCGAAAGACGAACTTCGGGGGCGGGATCTTCGAGGACGGACAGAATCTTGCGGTCTGACTGGGGGCCGGATTCGCGAGCGGCCGACTGGCCGCGCTTCGCCCGTTCGGCTGGGGTGGGGGCGGAAACAGAGATCGCTGCGTCCTCGGTCGTTTCGGATGTGGGGAGTTCTAAGTCCCAATCTTCGGCGAACGCACTTTGTCCCAGAATTGCGACGCAACTGAATAGCAGAAATCGGCACACGGATGTTAAACGCGACCCAAGCAGCGCGGCGTGCGACGCGAGTGTTCCAGTCGTCCCCGCAGCGACGGGGGAGGCGACGCACGTCGGTTTCCGGTGAATACGGTACACGGCGCGTTCCTGGACTATCTGGGGAGAAGGGAGGAATGAACGAAGGGGTGGGAAACGCGCGACGCGACCTTGACGTGTCAAAACGTCCAGTGCGGTGCGAAAAGCAGTTGGCGGGGATCGGGGAACCAGCTTACGGGCGTCGAGCGGGACTCGCCGC
>JAPLOC010000525.1:5805-25736 GCA_026692825.1 Planctomycetota bacterium
GAGGGTGGGCCGGAACTTGAGGGGAGGGAGGGGGGAATCACGGGGGAACACAGAGGGGAGCGGCGATGTATGGAAAAAATGCATATAATGCAATGCCAAAAAAGCGGGATTCTTCCGCCACCGGACGGCGGTCGACGCTCCGGATTCTGGGAACCGCGTGCTTGGCGACTTGTCAGTCCCACGGGGAACCGCTACTTTTGCGGTTTGTCCGCAGGCACTGCCCGTTTGTAGTCCACAGCCCCCAATTCCAGTTCCTCCAACGGTTTTCGCGACGGCCGGCCCCTGGGTCTGCCGCGCGTTCTGCATTCGGGATGTCCCACTCCGTCACACCGAGAGAGCGCATTGTCATTACGGGGGTTGGTCTCACCAGCCCGATTGGCAATAGCCTGAGCGAATTTCGAGAAAGCCTGCTTGCGGGGCGTTCGGGCGTTGTCGTGCGCGAGACCCGGTACATTGGCGAAGTGTTGGCCGGCGTTTGCAATTTTGACGAACTGCGGTACCAGAAGCGGAAGGAAGTCCGCCGGGGCACCCGTGCCGGCTCGATCTCGGTCTATTGCGCCAACGAGGCCATTCGCGATTCGGGACTCAATTGGGGGGAGGTTCCCAAAGACCGGGTGGGGGTGTACCTGGGGATCACCGAACACGGCAACGTCGAAACCGAAAACGAAATCTTCGAGATTTCGAAATTCAACTACGACACCAGTGTCTGGTCGCACCATCACAACCCGCGGACAGTCGCCAATAATCCTGCGGGCGAAGTGACGCTTAGCCTGGGAATCACCGGGCCGCATTATACTCTGGGGGCTGCGTGCGCAGCGGGCAATATCGGCTTCATCCAGGGAATGCAGCAGTTGTGGCTGGGGGATGTCGACCTGGCGATCGTCGGGGGTGTGTCCGAGAGCATTCACACGTTTGGAATCTTCGCCAGTTTTAAAAGTCAGGGGGCACTGGCCACCCACCCCGAACCAGCGAAGGCGTCGCGCCCATTCGACAAAGCCCGCAATGGCATCGTGGTCGCTGAGGGGGGTGGAATCTGCACGTTGGAACGCCTGTCGGATGCCCAGCGTCGCGGAGCGAAGATCTACGGCGAAATCGTCGGTTACGCGATCAACTCCGACGCCAGCGATTTCGTGCTGCCCTACGCCAAACGCCAGGCCGAGTGCATGCGGCAGGCTTTGCGGCGGGCGAAACTGAGCCCGTGCGACATCGACATTTTGAACACGCACGCGACCGCCACTGAACAGGGGGACATCGGGGAGTGTCAGGCGGTGCGGGAGGTGTTTGGCGAATGTTCGAACCTGGCGGTGAACAACACGAAGAGTTTCATTGGGCATGCGATGGGGGCGGCGGGCGCTTTGGAGCTTCTGGGGAATATCCCGGGCTTTCAGGACGGCTACGCCCACGCTACAATCAATCTCGACGATCCCGATCCCGCGTGCGATTGTGGAGCGCCCCAGATTGTGGCCAACCAGGCCCGGCAGATGGGACAGGTCAACTACATTTTGAACAATTCGTTCGGAATGCTGGGGATTAACTCCGTGTTGATCGTTCGGCGATTTGAACCGTAGACCAACCCCTGGAGTGAACGGAATGCAGCCCGAAGAAATCCGACAAGTCCTGCTCGACATCCTGGCCCGCATCGTCCCCGACGAAGATCTTTCGACCCTTCGCGACGATGTGGCGTTCCGGGAGCAGATCGAGCTCGACAGCATGGATTTCCTCGACATCGTCATGGAATTGCGCAAGCAATACCGCGTTCAGATTCCTGAGGAAGACTATCCAAACCTCGCCACCATGGGAGGCGCGGTCACGTATCTTGTGCCGTTGATGAAAGACGTCAAGGCTCCCGCCTGATCTGGTTCGGGATCCGCCCGATTCGTCACAGCCCGGCACTGCTTTCAGGGATCTGCCCGTGCGGTACGACACGGTCATTATTGGCGCGGGACTCTCGGGACTCGCCGCGGGAATTCGCCTCGCGCATTTCAACCGCCGGGTCTGCCTGCTCGAACGCCATACCACGATTGGTGGCCTCAACTCCTTCTATCGGTTGCGCGGTCGCACGCACGATGTCGGGCTACACGCCGTCACCAACTACAACCCCAAAGGGAGCAAGTCGGGACCGCTCCCTCGCATCCTGAGGCAACTCCGCTTTTCCTGGGACGATTTCGGGTTCTCCCCCCAGCTCTCCTCGAAAATCAGTTTTCCCGGCGTCACATTGCGGTTTAGCAATGACCCGGGACTGCTGGAGTCGGAAATCGCCCTGCGGTTCCCGGGCGAAATCGAAGGATTTCGCCGGCTTGTCAAGTTCGTCGAAGATCAGCCCTGGGGAACGGCCTTCCCGTCGTCGATGACCGCCCGCAGCACGCTCGCAGAGTATCTGAGCGATCCGCTGCTGATCGAGATGCTGCTGTACCCGGTGCTGTTCTACGGCAGCGCTTCGCCGCACGATGTGGAACTGACGCAGTTTTTAATCCTCTTCCGCAGCATCTACCGCGACGGCTTTGCCCGTCCCTACGACGGAGTTCGGCGGATTCTGTCGGTTCTGGTGAAGCGGTTTCGCCATTTGGGAGGTGAAGTTCGCCTGCGATCGGGAGTCCAGGCGATTGAGTCGCGCTCGGGAAAGGCGGTCGCTGTCGTTCTCGATGATGGCACCCGGATTGAGGCCGACACGATCCTGTCGTCGGCCGGCAGCGTCGAAACCGCCCGGCTGTGCGAGGCGGGTGTTACGGGAGACGTGGCGAATGGCGACTCGACTGCGATTCCGAGCCAGGTTCCGGGGGAACTGACCTTCTTCGAGTCGATCGCCATGCTCGATCGGCCTCCTGCGGAACTGGGGATTCCCGAAACCACAATGTTCTATTGTGGAACTCCGCGATTCCGTTACCAGAATCCCGACGAGCCGTGCAACGTCGACAGTGGCGTGATCTGCAGCCCCAACAACTTCGCGTACGAGCAGCCGCTTCCCGAGTCGACACTGCGACTCACCGTGATGGCGAACAACCGGTTCTGGTTTGAACGCCCCTCCGAGGAAGACTACCAGGAACAAAAGCGGATCTGGCGGGAGCGCATTTTCGCCGCTGCGCTCAGCCACATTCCCGATTTTCGACCACACATTGTCGACATCGACACGTTTTCGCCCCGCACGATCCGCAAGTACACCGGTCATCACAATGGGTGTGTGTACGGATCGCCGCACAAGCAGTGGGATGGCACAACGCACCTGTCGAATCTGTTTTTGTGCGGAACCGATCAGGGGATGCTGGGAATTGTCGGCGCGATGTTCTCGGGGATCTCGATGGCCAACAAGCATGTGCTGGGGGGCCAGGGGTGAACAAGGCGTTTGTCCGCGAAGCCGACGACATCGCCCCCCGTTGCCCGGCGTGTGGCTCGTTGGGAACAGAAGTTCTGCGAGATACACTCGCCGCCCAGATCCCGGAAGAGCTTCGCAAACAACTGACCGACTCGGCGTGGTTCTGTCCGTTCGATCGCTGCGAAGTGGTCTACTTCGACGCGTTTGACCGCCGGGTGACTGTCGAACAGGTTCCCACGGCCATCTATCCCAAGGATCCCTCGGCCCCGATCTGCGCCTGTCTGGGAACGACGGCGGAAGACATTGAGCGCGATCTCGACGAAGGGACGGTCGAACGAACGCGAGCCTGTGTGAAATTCGCCCAGTCACCGCAAGCCCGGTGCGTCACCGCCAGTGCGACGGGGCAATCGTGCGAGGCGGAAGTTCAGCGGTATTACATGAAACGCAAAGCGGAAAGGGGTTGAACGGGTTTTAAGCAAACCACGTCCCCGCAGTGTACAATCTCGCCCCACGCTGTCTGAACTTCTGCCCTGTACCCGCTCTCGGTCTGTGAGATGCTCCGTTCCGATCAGCCGATCGACAATCCGCAGTGCGCCACACGCGAAGCCATCGCAGCCCGTCAGTCCGAACGACTCGCGCGGCTGATCGCTGAGGTAGGAACGCAGAACCGATTCTTGAATCAAAAGCTGACACAAGCGGGAATTTCGCCCGAGTCCATCCGATCGCTCGCCGACCTTCCCCGAATCCCTTTCACTACGAAAGCCGAGATTCTCGCCGACCAGCTTGCTCACCCCCCCTACGGCACGAACCTCACCTACCCCCGCAGTGCCTACAGTCGACTGCACCAGACGTCGGGGACGACCGGTCAGCCGATGCGGTGGCTGGATACCCCCGAAAGTTGGAATTGGGTCTTGGGATGCTGGCGACAATTGTTTGGCTGGATGGGACTGCGTCCCGACGATCGCCTGTTTTTCCCCTTTTCTTTCGGACCCTTTTTAGGCTTCTGGGCGGGATTTGAAGGGGCAAATCGCCTGGGCAACCTGTGCATCGCCGCCGGCGGCATGAGCAGCGAAGCTCGCTTGACTTCACTCCTCGAAAATGAAGCGACGATTGTCTGCTGTACGCCAACCTATGCGCTACGATTGGCGGAGGTCGCCAAATCCAAGGGAATCGATCTGGTCCGATCGACAGTCCGCGCGCTGCTGGTGGCAGGTGAACCCGGGGGAAACATACCGGCGACTCGCAGTCAGATTGAACGCGAGTGGGGCGCGACGGTGATCGATCACTGGGGAATGACTGAATTGGGACCGTTGGCGATCGAATGCGCAGGATTGGCCGGCTCGCTCACCGTCCTGGAAACCGAGTGCATCGCGGAGGTGATCGATCCCCAGAGCGGGTCGGCTGTTCCACCGGGCTCCGAGGGGGAACTGGTGGTGACAACCCTGGGGCGGCTGGGGAGTCCCCTGGTGCGGTATCGCACCGGTGATCGAGTTCGCTATGAACTCCCCACGGGTGAGCCGAACGCCTGTTTGCGGTTGCCCGGTGGAATCTTGGGACGCGTCGACGAGATGCTCACCATTCGGGGGAACAACTTCTATCCCTCGGCACTCGAAGATGTGATTCGCTCACTTTCGGGGGTCGCCGAGTTTCGGATCCGGTTACGCGAAGAGCGGGCGATGCAGCAGATCACGATCGAGATTGAACCTCAGGCCGACCTGTCGGAAGTGGCTGTGGATCGATTACTGGGTGAACTCGAAGAGGCCGTTCGGCGACGGTTTCACTTTCGAGCCGACATCCGAAAAGTGGGGTTGGGAGAGTTGCCACGATTCGAAATGAAAGCGCGACGGTTTTTGCGAGAAGTCGCCAGCTCGGCTGGTGGCACGCACCCAGGGTGATCGGTACAGTAGCCCGGTTCGCCCTACCGGCCCCGAAGTGAAGCGTCTGGCTCGCCGGCCCCCCTATGAGCCAGTTTTGGGAGACGACACCACGATGCGGATTCGAACCCGACCGACCAGGAACCAGTGGCTTTTTCCATCGACTTCGAACCGACCGGTTTGGTCGCGATGGGCGTTTGTCGCCCTCTTTCAATGTCTCTTGGTCGTCGCGGCGACGTCGGTCGGTGTGGCGCAGGGGCCTCCACCCCAGGGGCCGCCATTGACCGGCGCTCCCGACGTGGTCATTCCGCTCGCCGACCCCGATGACCCGGCGGCCAAGCCCGAGGATGTGAAAAAGGAAGAGGCACAGCGCAGCCTGCAGTATTACGTCCTGCCCGCACCCGGCGGATTGTATGTCTACGTTCCCGGCCAATGGGGCGTCGTGAACATCAACCTGCAAAACCCCCGGGACGAAGCGGCCGAGATCACCTGTTTCACATTTTTCGACACCGAACCCTCTTTGCAATATGGTCGGAAGATTTGGATGCCCCCGCGTTCCCGCATGCGCACCTCGCACCCGATTCTCCTCCCCGAAAAAGTCAATGACATCGTAATCAACTACCACTCAGTGGTTGAAAGCGCCGGGACCGTGATTCGCGAAGACACCGCGCAAGTTCGGCATGGGGGAAGTTTTCTCGTCACCCACAAACAGCAGGGAGATGGAGACTACGGGGGAGAACGCTCGATCACGGGGATCATTCAGGATCTCGAAAAGGAGTCCGACAATCCCAAGAACCCGCCGTACGACACGGTGGTCGCCTGTCGTGTGCGTCTCGGCCAGGGTCGCCGGGTCGCCGACCAGCGGGATGATTTTCTTCCGCCCGAGCAAGAGAGCTACAACGCCGTCGACCAACTGGTGATCACCTCCAGCCGAATGTTGGGGGATCAGGCAGGGCTTTCCGCGATTCGACAATGGGTCGGGGGGGGCGGTCGGCTCTGGCTGATGATGGATTCGCTCGATCCCGAGATTCTTCCCGGCATTTTTGGCGATGAATGGAAAGGGGAATACATCGATCGGATCGAACTCCCCGAGGTCACGATCCTGCCCGCCCGTTCGAACATTGGTAACCCGACCGCCAGAACTTTTTACGAGAAACCAGTCCCATTGGTGCGACTGGTCACCGTCGACGAAGAAGTATGGTACACGGTCAACGGTTGGCCGGCGGCGTTTTGGACGACGTACGGGGCGGGGCGGGTGCTGGTGACGACGTTGGGGTCGGAAGGGTGGATCCGGCTCAACGCGATCTCGGCCAAAGAGACCGCCGACAACAAACTCCTGAACGATAAGGCGGCCCGCTGGGGACAGGAGGGCCTGCCTCCCGAAGCCCCCGCGCCGCCCCCACCTCCTCCCGCGCCGCAGCAGCGCCCTCCCGAGGACGGCCGGCCTCGCGTCGACCTCGCCGAGTTCCCGAGACCGCCCCAAATGGGTGGCCCCGGCCGCAGAAATCCCCCCGGCGAAGAGAGTCTGTTTGACCCCAACGAATCGATGGCCCGTCTGGCCGAGGAGTTCTTTTCGCGCCGGCCCAAAGAGGCGACGACCACCGAGATTGTTCAGGAACAGGCTGCCGAGTACATCGGCTACAAGATTCCCACCCGCAACGTGGTGTTGGGAACGCTGCTGGGCTTCGTTTTGGGCCTGGGGGTGGTGGGGATTGTGTTGTGGAAGCGCGAACGACTGGAATTGCTCGGCTGGTCGGTGCCGGTTCTGGCTCTGGCGGCGGGGGGCGGGCTGGTCTGGCTGGGGAAAGAGAGCCGGCAGGCGAGCGATCCATTGCTCGCCGTCGTGCAGATCGTACATGCCGTCCCCGGTTCGCACGACTTCACATCGAAAGGCTACGGCGCGGTCTATTCTCCGGAAGGGAAAGAGCGGATCCTGGGTCTGCAAAACGGCGGCCGGCTGACGCCTGATATGACGGGAATGTCCGAAACGAATCGGCGGATGGAATGGACCGACCTGGGTAAATGGGAGTGGATTGATCTCGATCTGCCTCCGCCGCAACGGTCGATTCACCTGTTACGTTCCGGCACCACACGTCGGCCGATCATCGCCGACGCGACGTTCAATGGCGATGGTCTGGTCGGGAATTTGCAACTGGGAGATGCGACGGGGGTTTCCGACGCGATCATCGTGACCGACGATGGTCGACTGGGGGTGACGCTGAAGGGGGATGGTACGTTTGTCGCGACGGCGAAGGACATTCTGGCGGCGAACCAATACCTGTTGTCGACCTTCCTGACCGATGAACAGAACCGTAGGCAACGGACGGTGAAGAAACTGTTGAACGCGGTCGATTTGGTCGGAGGACGGGAGACGATTCAACTTCTGGCCTGGTCCGATCCATGGTTGGAGGGGTTGAAACTCGACCCGCAACGCGGCGTTAAAGGGGCGGCGGTGGTGCAAATTCCGTTGTCGATTCGTCGACCAGCACCGGGGTCGCCCTATCTCATCCCGGCCCCGTTGCTGTCTTTCCGAAATGTGCGTGGCCCCGGTCCCGACGGATTGATTTCGTCGCCAATCTGGGACTTTTCGAAAAACGTGGGGGCCGAGCGCGATCAACCGGGAACCGCCTGGTTCCAGTTTGAGCCTCCCGCGGCGCTGGAGCCATTGTCCCCAGTCTCGGCACACGTGAGAGTGGACGTCTCGGGTCCGATGGGCCGGCTCGAGCTGGCCGGCTGGAAGAATGGCAAGCTGGAAGTGCTGAAGGAATGGATCGACCCGGTCGGCCAACTTGAGTTTGAGGTCACCGACGCCGAGGCGCTCAAACTGATTGACGGAAGTGTGCAATTGCGATTGTCGGCGGGGGATCCGTCGCGGCCGGAATTGACCTCGCGCAAAGAGGAAGGGCAGGATCGGAAAATCCCCTGGAAGATCCAAAGTCTGTCGGCCGACCTGAAGGCTCAATCGCCCGCCGACCAGGGGGGCTAGGTTTCGTCCGCCCCGCTCCCGTCTCACTCCACCAATCTCCCCGAATTTCGCTCGCTTTCCCGGAAGGGTGTTTTCGATGGTTGCTGATCGACCGGTTCTCGAGATCGAGAACCTGACCAAAAAGTACGGCGAGTTCACCGCGCTCGACTCGATGACCCTGCAGGTCCACAAAGGGCAGATTCTGGGCCTGATTGGCCCCAATGGCGCGGGGAAAACGACCACGATCAAAATCCTGGTCGGGTTGCAGCGCCCGACCAGTGGCACCGCCCGCATTGCGGGAGCCGACTGTGTCCGCGACGCCAAGAAGATCAAGCAGCTTGTGGGGTATATGCCCGATAAGTTCGGCTCGTACGAGAACATGCGGGTTCGCGAATACCTCGATTTCTTCGGGGCGGCGTTCGGGATCCGGCGCCGGGTTCGCGTGCAGCGGATCGAAGAAGTGATGGAGACGACCGGCACGGCGTACATGCGCGACAAGTTCGTCGACAGCCTGAGCCATGGGATGGGCCAGCGGGTCGGCATCGCCCGCACGCTGCTGCACGACCCGCAAGTGCTGATTCTCGACGAGCCAGCGAACGGACTTGATCCACAGGCCCGGATCGAAATGCGGGAACTGCTGTTGCGGCTCGCGGACATGGGAAAGACGCTGCTGGTCACCAGCCACATTCTCCCCGAATTGGCCCGGATCTGTAACCGGGCCGCCATCATGACCAACGGCAAACTGCGGGCGTATGGGACCGTCGAAGAGATCGGTCGACAGGTGCATCAGAATCGTCTGATCGAGGTGCAGCTCGACAACCCGGAACAGGTCGACGCCGCCACCGCCGTGATTCGCAAAGGATTGGAAGAAGGGGCCGAGGTAACCCCCGCCCCGACCGAGGCGATGGTGCGGTTTCGGTCGGCGAAACAGGAATCGGACCTCGGACTGGTCTTGGCGACGCTGGTTCGCGAAGGGATTCGCGTCACGCAGTTCCGCGAGGTGCAGACCGACCTGGAAGACGCGTTCATGACGTTCGCCCGGCCCAATCAACCAGACGGTGCCGCCGTGAAAAAACCTGACGGTGTGAAAAAACCAGACACAGGAGCGCACCACAATGGGTAATCCGGTTCTGGGACGCGAGTTGTTGTCGCTGTTTCGCAGTCGGCGGATGGCGCTCATTCAGGTGCTGATCCCCGCCTTGCTCGGCCTGCTGGTTCTCTTGCGCTGGCCGACCGAAGATTCTCTGTCGGGAAACCGCCCGCGTGAGGTGTTTCGCCTGTTCGGGATGGGCCTCTTAAGCGCGATGCTGTTGTTGATGCCGGTCTTCCCGGCGACCAGCATTGTCAAAGAAAAGCTCCAGGGGACGCTGGCGCTCTTGCTCAACACGCCACTGGGTGCGTTTAAGATTTACTCCGGGAAGTTGCTGGCGATTATGTCGTTGGCGGTCCTGGTTCTGCTCTTGAGTCTGCCGGCGGCGTGTGCCTGTTATGCGCTCGGCGGGATCGCGTTGGACCGCGATCTTTTGCGACTGTACCTGCTGCTGGCCCTGGTGGCGTTGCAATGCACGGCATTGGGTCTCTTGGTCAGCACGTATGCGGGGTCGATTGACGGGGCGATTCGCGCCACGTATGGCATCATGCTGGGACTCAGTGTGCTGTCGATGGGGCCTAACTACTTCTTCTCGGGAGACGATTCCAGCTTCGCCGTCGCCGGCGACTGGATTCGATGCTGTTCCCCATTCTCGGCATTGATGTCGGTTTTGGGAGCGGCGGATATGGGGAGCCAGGGAATCGCGTCCAAGACCGATGTTCCCCGGCTGTTCATGATTTTCTCGCTGGTGATGGCCGCCGTTTGCGGCGCCTGGACGATCGCGAGGTTGCGGGGAAAGACCGCAGTCTGGTTCATTTACGGTGTGACGATTTCCGTTGTGGTCTTCGTCATGCTTCTGTTTCAGATGGGCATGCTCGGGAACATCATTGTCGCGCTGATCGCAATCGTGATCGGAATGGCCGGGAGCGGGCTCAATCATTCGATGTTCGACTTTTCCCATTCCGCGGGAATCGTGTCGGACGATCAGGCGTTGGGGGTCCGGCTCTTTCGGCGGCTGCTGTTCGTTGTGGACCCGAACCGCCGCAGTCCGGGGATTCCTCCCCTGGTGAATCCCGTGATGGTCAAGGAGTTTCGCTGCCGCAAGTTCGGCCGGCTGCACTGGTTGTTGCGGCTCGTGGCGGTGATGTCGATTCTGTCGTTGGGTTTGGCGTTTGCGGCGACGGTCGGTGCCCAGGACTGGGACGTGTATCGCATCGGGGCGATCATTGTGATTCTGCAAGTCGCTCTCTTTGTATTGATCACCCCCAGCGTCGCGGCGGCGTTGATCAGTTCGGAACGGGAGAGTGGCGGCTGGTTGCTGCTGCAAAGCACGCCGTTGTCTCCCTGGCGGATCGTGTGGGGCAAACTCCTGAGTGTGATTCTGACGGTCGCCCTGGTGTTTTGCGCGACCCTCCCGGGTTATGTGGTGATCGTCTGGATTGAACCGGGAATTCGGTCAGGAGTGGAGCGGGCGATTCTCTGCCTGGCGTTCACCGCCGTGTTCACAATGATGGCGAGCGCCGGGATTGGCAGTCTGTTCAAACGGACGACGGCGTCGACAACGGTGAGTTATGTGGTGCTGCTGTTGATCACGGTGGTTCCGCTGTTGATCTGGCTGGGGCGTGACGCACCGTTTGGTCAGGCGACGGTTCAACGCGCGCTGCTGATCAATCCCGCCGCCGCGGCGCTCTCGGCGCTGCGTGTGGAAGGGTTCACCGACTACAACCTGATTCCCGGCAACTGGTGGTTTTTGGGAGGAGCGTCGGTGGTGTCGCTGGTGACGCTGCTGGTTCAAACGTGGCGCATTTCCCGACCTCAGTAGACGATTTCTTCGTCCGCATCCTCTTCGCCGTCGACTGCCATGAAGTTTCTTTCGCGTTTGCTGATTTCCGCTGTGTTGGGATGTTGCGTGCTGCTCGGCGACCCGGCGCGGGGCGAAATTAAAGCCGAATTCGAGATGTTCCACGATCCGCTGTTCGATCGGCCGATCACGAGTTCCTACTACTCGGCCCGGCTGGCGAAATTGTGGATTGAGGCGCTCGAACGCCAGGAAGTCGACATGCAGCGGCTGTCGGCCGATTCGATGGCCAAGGGAGTCAAATTGGGGGTGAAGGGGCTCGAACCGGCGATTCCCCGGTTGCGCGAACTGCTGCTGGGCGAATCGACGCACACCGCGGTTCGCGCCGCCGCCGCCCGGGCGCTGGTCGCGTTTGACGACCGTGAGTCGGCGAGTGCGCTCGCGACAGCGGCGGAGAAATTTTCGGGCGACGTGCGGCAACTGTGCGAAACCGCGTTGGCGGACTGGAAATTCGAACCGATTCGTGAGAAATGGCGTGATCGGCTGACTGGCACAGGCGTGCGTCACCGCGAACTCGTGTTCGCGATTCGTGGACTGGGGCTGGCGGGTGATCCACAGGCGGTTCCCCGGCTGTTGGAGCTGGCTCATTCGCCGTTGCAGCCCGCCGAGGTGCGGATTGAGTCGGCTTTGGCGGCGGGACGGTTGCAAACGACCGGACTTGCTCCCGAAGCGCAAAAGCTGATCGAGTCGAAAACCGGCACATTGCTGATCAACCGCATTTGCGCCGCCCGGTTGCTGGCGAAGCATCAGGCGGCCGACTCCCAGGCGCTGTTACTGAAACTGGCGGTTGATCAAGAGCCGGCAGTCGCTGGCGAGGCGTTGCGACTGTTGAACGAGATTGATTCGCAGTTGGTGTTGCCGTTGGCTGACGAGGCGATGAAAAGTCCCGACGGACTGGTTCGCCGACAGGGGATGTTGGCGTATGTCAAACTCCCGACGGTGGAACGAATCCCGGCGATTGTCGCCATGTTGGACGATCCGCTGCCGAGCTTGCGGGGGGAGGCCCGGGAGGCGGTTCATGAGTTGCTGAAGCAAGAATCGTTGCGGCCGACGATTTGGGTTGAAGTGTTGGCGATGCTGGCGCAACCAAGCTGGCGGGGGGAGGAACAGGCGGCGCTGTTGGTGGGGGCGAACCAACATCAGGTGGCGGCCAAGCGGCTGTTGGAGATGCAATCGATTGGCCGGGCCGAGGCGCGAGTGGCGGCGGCTTGGGCGTTGCGGAAGATCGCCGTTCCGGAAACCTGCCCGGCGATCTTTTTGCGGGCTCAGCAGTTGACCAAGCAACGGAACGGCGGTCCCCGACTCGATTCGATCGATGAGCAGTGCGCTCATCTGATGGAAGCGCTGGCGGTGATGAAGTTCTGGGAGGCGGAAGCGTTATGGCGGGAATACGTTCCCAAGAATTTGCAGATGGGGAGTTGTTCGCGCGGGGCGTCGATTTGGGCGTTGGGTTTGCGGTTTGAAGGGCAGCATCAGCCCGAATTGGCGCAACAGTTGGTCGAGCGATTGACTGATAACGCTCCATTGCCCCCCGAGATGCCCTACGTGCGGTATTCGAGCGCGATTGCATTGGGTCGGATGAAAGCGAAGGAGCAGGTCCGGCAGATGCTGGAATGGGTTGGAGAGGAGAATCTCAAGTCAGGATACGTGAGTTCAGACCCGGCGCTGGCGATTCGTTGGGCGATGACGCAGATTACTGGAGAAGTGTATCCAGATATCAAGCCAATCTTGCGGGGGAAGCAAGGTTGGTTTTTGGAGTCGACGATCGCGGATGATCCAAAGTAGCGGTCATCCGTTGCCGTCTTTCTCCAAATGTAGCCGTCGTTCTCTGAAAGACTGGCCCCATGTGCCCCCGCCGGCCATACAGCGCACTATGGGCTGCCCCAAGCCCCACACCAAAGCCCCCCGGCATCCGACGTCAACCAGCGGTTCCCTCCGCTGCTGGGACCATGCCGCGTCCCATTCATTTCGCGTCGGCCGGCTCGCTTGTGAGGTTGCGCCAGTCCAGAGTGCGCCGAGTGACTGAGAACCCACAGCGGGCCGCGCACTCGGAGAGTGCGGGCTACACTCCCAAGCGTTCAGCGTAACCGGCGCGATTCCCGCGACTGTAATGAGTCCGCAGCAAGTGACGGGAGTGCCACGGGGATGAAGTGCAATAATTGGGTGATGCGACCCCCGTTTCAGCGACGTAACGACCGCCTCAAACATCTAAATAACCAAATGTTGATTGGGTCGTTTTGGGGGTTTTTGCGGGCACACGGAGCTAACGCTCCCGGCCCACCAAAAATCTAATAAACCAAATATGCAGATTCTCCGTTCCCATTTTCAGGAATGGCAAAAATCTCGAATTCTTCGTTCAATAACTGTTTGACAAACGTCATTTTGTTGGGTGAAATGACAATCGAAATTACCACCACAATCCGACTTGACGGCAAGGGCTTCCAATGCTGTCGGCGTGTTGGAATTGGTGGTGAATTTGGTGGGAGGGGAGCTATCGGCCGAAGCTCCGACTGGGGGTTCGAATGAGTCGGACCAGGGTCGTCCCTTACATCGTTGGTGGACATTTCACGGGAAGTTGGCGGTTGTCGGCAATGGTTGCCGATCGCCGGTCTCAAGTGGCGCATGGAGCGTCTGTGAAATGACTGCCAGGGTGGAGATGCGCGATTCGGGTGGTTTGCCTTGGTCTCGTCATTTCCGTTCGCTGTTGGTGTGCAGTGGCTCCATGCGACAGTCATCCTGATCGACTTCCTTTTCGAAAGGTCTCTGTTTAATGACGTTCTCTTCTCTTTCGCGTTCCGCGAAAATGTTGCTGCTGGCAGCGGTTTGCTCCGGCGGCGTCGGATTGGCCTGGGGCGCCAATCTGGTGACGAATGGCGATTTTGAAGGCTCCGCCTTGGGACAGCTTGACGGTGTGGTCACCGTTCCTGGTTGGCACTCGCATGGCACGCCTACCGATGGCGCTCCCTACGGCTTCAATTTCATCGTCGACACGACAGCCGATGATGCAACCTCGGGTTTCGGTGGCGGGTTCCCGTCAGTGAATTCCCCAGGCGCTAATACCAACATCTTCATTTGGGGACCCGGCAACGGCGTCGCCAACGGCTTCACCGGCAGTGCCAACGGCGGCAAGTTCCTCGGCATGGACGGCGGTTACGCCACCGACAATGTCGAGCAGCAGATCAACGGTCTGACCGCCGGTGTGCAGTACACCCTGAAGTTCGAATGGGCGACCTCGCAGTTTACCGACCAGACGGGCGCGACCACTCAAGGGATTGACGTCACATTTGGTGGCGATTCCTACAGCACCGTTCACAATGCCAATGCCAGCCAAGGCTTCGGCGGCTGGTACAACGAGTCGGTCACTTTCACAGCCACCTCTGCATCGCAGTTGCTGTCGTTCCGTGCCTACGGATCGCCCGCCCTCCCCCCGTTCACCCTGTTGGACGGTGTGGTGCTTGAAGTCACCGGTGGTGGCGGTGGTGGCGGTGGTGGTGGCGGCGGTGGCGGCGGTGGCGGTAACCCAGTTCCCGAACCGAGCAGCTTCCTGCTCGCCGCGATGGGTGGCGTCGTCGTCTTCGCTCGCTATCGTCGTCTGAAGGCCCGCTAGTCGGTCTTTCCGCTGGTTGCCCAGTTCTCACTGTCAGTGATCGGCGCACGTCGTATCGACACTGCTGCTTGAACAGCATGTAGGTGCATATACAACGGGAACGGGGGATAACTCAATGGAGTTGCCCCCCGGACCCGTTTTTTGTTTTTGCGGTGCCGCACTTGAGTTTGTGGGACGATGGCAGGGACTAGAGTAAGACGCATCCGTGCAAATTCGCTTCGCTCCGCCACGTCGAAAAATCTGGGTGACAACAGCGGCGCTGTGGCACCGAAGCGGGTGGGACAGAGTCCCCCCCAGCTTCCGCCCAACGGTTTGATCAATTGTTCGGCGGCGAAATCCTGGCTGCAAACAAGTGTAGTGATTTCGCTGTCACGTTCCTTACAGGCGCGGCACGGTCTCATCGTCTCGCCTTCCACCACCGCCAACTACAGCCGTCATGGATTCCCTCCTCAACGAAACACTCGCCGACCTGTTGGCCAAAACCTGGAACATGGCGGCCTGGCTGGTAGGGCTGGCGGTTTTCTTTGTGCCGCTCGAGTTCTTCTGTGCGGCCACCCCCAAAAAGGTGTTCCGCAAGGGACTCCTTATCGACCTGGGCTATTACTTCCTCAACGGTCTGGCACTCGCTTCGCTCCTCAGTATCCCCATGAGCTTCGTCGCGATCGCCGTCCAACGATGGATCCCCGCCGCGCTCCTGGAGGCGACCGCCGACCTGAACGTCTGGACCAAAATCGTTGTGGGCTTTCTCATCAGCGAGACCGGTTACTACTGGGGACATCGGCTCAGCCATCAAGTCCCCTTTCTGTGGCGATTCCATGCGATTCACCACAGTGCCGAGCAACTGGATTTCCTTGTCAATACCCGCGCCCATCCCGTCGATATGGTCTTCTCCCGATTCATGGCACTCGCCCCAATGTACTTACTGGGGTTTGGCAACAAGGGCAAAATCTCGATCTCGGGCAATTTGGTTCCGCTCGTAGTCACCCTTGTCCCGGCGGTCTGGGGGTTCTTCATTCATGCCAATCTCAAATGGCGTTTCGGGCCTCTCGAATGGCTCTTCTCGACCCCCGCATTTCATCACTGGCATCACACCAAAAGCGGCCCAATCAATCGCAATTTCTCCTCCAATCTCCCCTGGCTCGATGCTCTCTTTGGAACGCTGTACCTCCCCAAAGAACTCCCCACAGACTACGGCATCGACTCCCCCGTCCCCGACAAACTGATCGACCAGTTGCTCTACCCGCTCGCCCCCGAAGTCTCCCTGAAGGAAACGACGACGCAAGAGCCAACAACGTAGCCGTCTTTCTCCGAAAGACAGCCTTGGCTCCGTGGTCTCTACTGCAGAATCTCGTCAATCACCCGGCACTCACCATCCACTTGCGTCAACCGCTGGTCCAACCCCTGGAAGTAATACGTCAGCTTGTCGTGGCTCAATCCCAGCAAGTGCAGAATCGTCGCGTGTAGATCGCGAACCTGGACGCGGTTTTCCTCGGCCCGAAATCCGAATTCATCCGTAGAGCCGTAGGTCATCCCTCCCTGAACACCACCACCCGCCATCCATACGGAGTAACCGTACGGATTGTGATCACGGCCGGCCGATCCTTCCGACGTCGGGGTTCTGCCAAACTCACCCCCCCACACGACGAGGGTCGAATCAAGCAGGCCGCGAGCCTTCAGGTCTCGGATCAGGCCGGCGATTGGCTTGTCGGTCTGGCGACCATTGCGAAGATGCTTGGCGTCGTTCTCGCCGTGCGAGTCCCAGCCATCGCCCCCTCCTCCATGATACAGTTGAACGAACCGGACCCCTCGCTCAACCAGCCGACGGGCGGTGAGGCAATGTGTTCCAAACGGGCGGGTGACATCGTCGTCCAGACCGTATAGCGAATGCGTCTGTGCCGTTTCCTGAGTCAAATCCACCGCTTCCGGCGCGGCCGACTGCATCCGAAACGCCAATTCATACGCCGCGATCCGTGCCGATAATGTGTCGTCCCGATTCTGTTCCGCCAGATACCGTTCGTTGAGCCGTTGCGAGAAATCGAGAATTCGGCGTTGATCTTCCCCACGGATCGACGCGGGCCTGTCGAGGTAGAGAATCGGCGTGCCGCCCGACCGCAGTTCCGTGGCTGAATAAACAGCGGGCAGAAAACCGCCTCCGTAGGTCAACGGCCCCCCCTTGAGCGGACCGTCAGGCAAGACGACATAGCCAGGCAGGTTGTCGGATTCCGATCCCAGTCCATACGTCGCCCAGGCACCCAGACTGGGGCGTCCCATCATCCCGGTCCCCGAGTGCGTGAGGTAGAGCGCGGGGGCGTGGTTGAATTCCGAGTGATGACAACTGCGAATCACCGCCAGCTCGTCCGCCACCTGGGGAAGATGCTCGAACATGTCGGATATCTCCACGCCCGACTCGCCGCACTTGCGAAATTTGCGCTGGCTGGCGAGCAGCTTCGCCTCGCTCGCCTTCGTGAATTCCAGATTGAGGTTGCCGAAGCTCGGGGGGAGCGGTTGTCCCGAGAATCGCTCGAGTGCCGGCTTGGGATCGAACGTGTCGACCTGACTCGGTCCGCCGTGCATAAAGAGCGAGATCACCGCGGTCGCCCGTGGCGCGTGGTGCGCTGGCCGCGGTGCCAGCGGATTCCCGGCGGCATTCGCCTCGCGAGTCATCAGATCCATCAGCGCCAGCGCTCCGAGACCCATTCCTGATGTGGCGAGCAGATCCCGGCGGGTGATGGAGAGTGATTCCAAACAGGGGAGCATCATGGGGATGTGATCATGAACCAGACGGGAACGCCGTCAGTGAGCGTCGATGAATTCGGAGGTGTTCATCAGGGCCAGACAGAACTCGACTCGAGCCGTTCGTTGCGGGTCGGCCGATCCCCGCGCGCGGTGCGCCGCCTCGGCGTCGGCGAGAAATCGCGCCGCGAGGGGCAACTCGTTGTCATCGATCTCGCGACTGTAGGCCAGCAACCAGGCAAGCGGAATCCACCGAACCGGATCGTCACCCGCTTCGCGTGTCAGGCGATCGCTCATCGCGCTCGCCAATCGCGACACCACCTGGTTGTTGAGCAGCGTCAGCGCCTGGGAAGGAACGGTCGTCGCCTGTCGAACCGGGCAGCTCACGCCGTTGCTCGGGGGATCAAACGCTTCAAAGAACGGAAACCGAAACGACCGGCGATTGAGAATGTAAATCGCCCGGCGATTCTGTTCCGCAGTGACCGGCCACTTCTTGTCGGGCTTTTGCTCGATGTCGTAGAGTCCCTGAAGTTCCTCATCCGAAAGAGGCGGGACGAACGGCGTGCCAAACCAAGTGGCTTGCAGAACGCCGGCGGTCGCATGGAGATGATCCCAGACCTCTTCCGCCTCCAGCCTCCGCCGAGGAAACCCCGCCAGCCAGATGTTTTGGGGATCGATCTCCACCGCATGGCGTTCCCGCCGAGTCGTTTGCTGATAGGTGGCCGACAGCAGAATCACCCGATGCAAGTGCTTCAGACTCCAGCCGCTTTCAACGAGTTCGCGGGCGAGCCAGTCGAGCAACTCGGGGTGAGAGGGTGGGTGGCCCCTGGTGCCGAGGTCATTGGGGGTCGACGCCAGCGCTCTCCCAAAATGCCACTGCCAGACTCGATTCGCGATGACCCGCGCGGTGAGCGGGTTGTCCCGCGACACCACCCAGCGGGCCAAATGAGCGCGGCGATTGTGGTTTTCGAGCGGCCCGCCCGGCAACATTCCCCCTCCCGGCAGAAACGCCGGGAGCGCGGGTGAAACGAGTCCCCGGGGCTTAGACAATTCCCCGCGCGCCAAGAGGCGTATCACTGTCGGCGTCGGTGCGTGCCTGAGGATGCGAAAGTGTTCCCGCTCCCCCGAGGCCCACGCTTTCTTTCCTGTGGTCAGATCCCAGGTTTCACTGGCGGCGAAGATCGCCTCCAGACCGAAATAGTCCCGCTGGCTGATCGGATCGTATTTGTGGTTGTGGCAATTGGCGCAACCGACAGTCAGCCCCAGCATCGATTCGCCCAATGTGGTCACTTGGTCCACGCGGCGGGCCGACTCCAGCATCTCGGGGAACTTGTCCAGCGCGTTCGGCCATTGCCCCAAAGTCCAGACCGCGATCGCGTCGCGCATCGAGTCGGCGCGGTCGGGCCACAGTTCGTCCCCCGCAACCTGTTCCATTAGAAATCGGTCGTATGGCAAATCGTCGTTCAGACTCCGGATGACATAATCACGATAGCGCCATGCCTGCTGATAAAGAATATCGGTTTCGAATCCCCCCGAGTCGGCGTAACGGACTACATCGAGCCAGTGTCGACCCCAGCGTTCACCATACGCAGGAGACGCCAACAACCGGTCAACAACGTTTGCAAACGCTTCGGGACCAGAATTATGTTCAAACGCCGCGATCTCTTGCGGCGTTGGCGGCAGTCCCGTCAGATCGAAAGTGACACGTCTTAGCAGCGCGTTCTTCGTCGCGGGGGGACCGGGTTGAAGTTGCCGGGATTCGAGCTTGTCGAGGATAAACGCGTCAACGGGCGACCGGATCCAACTGCGGTTCGTGGTGTGAGTGAGTGCCGGAAGAGCAGGCCGTCGCAACGGCTGAAAGGCCCAGTGGTCGGCTCCCTGGGCGACACGGGGATCGGGTTCATCCGCGTCGGCCGGCCAATTCGCTCCCTGATCGATCCAAGCCCGGATCAGTCCCACCTGCTCGGCGTTGAGTCGATCACCCTCCGGCGGCATAACCGTGGCCTCGTCCCGCCCGGCGACACGGGAAATCAGGGGACTGACCGCGCTCCGCCCCGGCAGGATCACGCGCCCGGATTCACCCCCGTCGAGCGCGAGTTCCTTTTTCGCGAGCGACAACCCGCCCCGGTCTTTTCCGGGACCATGGCAGGCGTGACAATGTTCCTGAAGGATCGGTCGGATGTCGCGGACAAAGTCGACCGGTCGGCTCGCCGGCGGAGGCAGTCGCGGATCGAGAGTGCCGGCGGCGTGATGGATTCGGACTCGATCTTCCGTCAGCACACGGGGGTAAATCGCCACCGCCGCCAGTGAACCACGAAAGTACGTCCCCTGCAGCTCATACTGTTCTCCCCCCACCTGAATCGGACGGGAATTGGTGATCTTTCCACCGCGATCCTGGACCGAGGCGCACGACGTGCCGTCGACATAGAGCGTGTTGAGTCCCTCTCGCGTGCGGGTCCACACTACGTGATGAAACCGACCGTCATTCAACCCG
>JAPLOC010000525.1:25763-29988 GCA_026692825.1 Planctomycetota bacterium
CCGGTCCCCGACGCGAGGACCACATCTCCTCCACCCTGTGGACCCACGCCGACCAGAATTCGCCCTTCATCGACGCCCGAAGTGAGACTTCCTCCCAGGATTCCCCAATCGCTGGAAGCCCAGCCGGTGGTGAATTTGGACACGAGCGTGGCGCTGCCGGGCCAGTATTTTTGGTTCCAGGGCTGCGTGCTGCGAAACCAGAATTCGACCGACATTTCCCCAGTATCGAACACCGCGTCGTGCGGGATCTCGACGTATTCGGCCCCATCCAACAGCGCGGCTCGTCTCGCGACCGCGACTGGTCCCGATTCCCGTTGCACCGCTTTCGCGTACACGCCAGCGGGGCCTACCGGGTCGCCCCGAGCCGAATTGTGAGCGATCGAACCCTCGCCCGATTCCTCATCGTCGAATTCGAGGAAGAGAAGCGGTTCGTCGGCGTGAACTTCTGCCAAATACAGTGACGAATCGGCAGGGACGGTTTCCGCGGGGTCGCCGACACAACTTGCCGACAATCCCACCAGCAGCGCGGCCACACACGACGCCAACGCGAGGTACCGGCAGCCCGGGGTGACACCGATCATCAATTCCCCTATCCGCGCTCCATGCTGCAATTCACCCCACCGGGACACGGTGCCCGGAGTGCGCATCATGATCCGACATCGCCTTGATGTCAAACCTCCGCTGACGCTGGATTTTCTGGGCAACCGGTTGAACCCAATGAAAGACACGACTGCAACTTAGCCCGCACTTTCCAAGTGCGCGGCCCGCTGGGCGCGCGGTATTCGAGAGACGCACTGGGGGCCGCCGACGACGTCGACCGAACCATTCGTCAAACGGCCGACGTCGATCGTGCTGACAAGGCGGCAGCGCCCGGGTTGTTCGCATGGCCCCGGTGCGCTTTCTGGCCCATCGAACGCACATTGGGGCCGGCACTCAGAAAGTGCCGCCTACGTTGTTTCAGTCAATTCGGAACACGGTTTTACGTCCTGGCGAATGGGTGTCCCGCGACGCCGACGGCCCGTCCATCGATTCGATTCGTTCGATATTTCGCGACAATCGTTTAACTGCACTGCATGCCCGCTGTCGTCGGCCAGTCGGGGCATTCTCGGCAAATGAAAACATACATGGTCCCGGCGTCGCCGAAGCTGCAGTTGGCTGCCCATTGGACAGACTGCCGTAAGGGGGGTTCGGCGTGCAGAACGTCGCGTTCTTCGATGGGAAGCCAGCGAAACCAGGTGGCCCCGTCGAACTCCTGACTGGAAAAACTCACCAGATGGTCCATCGTCGCCCCGCAGGCGCACTTCGGATACCACGGATCCTGAACCCAGTCGGGGTATCCGCCGACCTTCGTTCCATCGGCAGTACTCAACGCGCACTGATAGAGACTGCTTGCGTCATCCAGAGGCGACCAGGGCTTCGTCACGAGTTGCCGGCTGTATTCCAATGCGATCGCGACAACATGCGAATCCCAAAGCAACTCGTACAATGGGACGGGGATCGTCTCAAATGGATCAGGGTATTCGACGATCCGCTCGGGATAGAGCAGGCAGGGATCTGGCACTTACTCGGTGTAATCCACTTCGTGCGGCGCTGGTTTCGGATGAACTTCGACGGGATCCACGACATCCGCACGCTTCCGCCAGATGACCCGGACATCCGGGCAATATCCCGGCTCATGATCGTTCGGGCACCACAAGACCTGCATCAGGTCGGTGCCTGGCCGAAATTCGACCTCTGGAAAGTCCTCTTTGCGAAGTTGCAGGGCAGCGACAAACGCACTGTCGTGATCCTCGCAATGGGGCCAAGTCTCATCCTTCGGCCAGAGAAAAACTCCACCCATCTTGCTGACATCGTTCGCGGCCGATCCCGGTCGCGGATTGAGGCGGACGGTCGTTTTGGCCAACGGCGCGATGTTGGGCAGGAGTCGACCAACGTCAATCGGCGCGGGAGGTGTCGTACATGTTCGCACGGTGGCCAGCCAGACAGGATCAAGTTGCGATCGGATTTTCCCCATTCGCTCCACCAGTTCGGGAAGCGGATTGGCGTAGGTCCACCCGGTGACCAGTTCGTTCTGGATGCGAAGATATTCTTTCTGAGGATCACCCCGAAGCAACTGCCTTGATTTTCTCATGGGTGCGGCACATTCGGCAGCTTGGCCCGGGACCAGTCGGGAATTGCATTCCAGAAATGGCCGTACCCTCGCAGGGTGAACCAGTCATCCCCCACGGCTTCCCGAGGGGCAACGTCACCGTGGCCCGCTTCCAACTCATCGGCGACATCTTCCAGAAAATGCGCCCAACTCGGAGCAAGGACGTACTTCTGCGCCGAGCCGACGCCGAAATCCCAGCCGAAGGGAATCACCTGACCGACGGTACCCTCGGGACCGGGATCGAGGTCGACTCCCAGAAAGCTACGTCCAGAATCCCAGTACAATGGAATCCAGCCGGGGCGCATCCAGGCGAGCCGAATGGCTCCTTCCGGGAAGGATTGAAATCGTTCTCGGACTTCAGGATTGGTCTCATCGAAATTCTCGGGATTGCTCGCCGTACGATGCCGCCAGCACCATTCGACTCCTTCGTCATAGTGCAGCGGTCGCGGGCACAATCCGAAGAAGACTCCCGGAACGTAGTCATCCTCGTCGATCCAGCGGTTCTGTCCATCGTGAATCCGATAGGACTCGCGTACATCGTCCGGAAGTGACTTCCCGATCGTTTGCTCGATTCGTCGAATCTCGTCTTCAGAAACGCCGGGACGCAAAGTTGCGAGAATCTGGGGGGCCTGATCTTTCAGCCAGATCTCGATCCGCCGCCAGGAATGCGCGACGGGTTGCGGTTGGCGACATTCGTGGCGCGGCAGCAGCTCGGCCTTCGCTACTTTTGTCGTCCGCAACCGCTCGGCGTTCACAGCCGTGATTTCGCAATCAGGACGGAGCTGCTTGAGACGTTTGACGCCGTCAAATGTCACGGCTGTCTCATTGGCGTTGACGAACTTCAACGAGGGACAACGAGCGAGCGCGGGTATTGCGGCATCAGTGATCTGCGTCTGTTCGAGCAATACATATTCGAGACTCGGCAATCGCGGCAGATACTCAATTCCCGCGTTGTCGACCTGGGTCAGCGAGAGATCGAGCTGCTTTAACGCCGGGAACCCGTTCAATTCCGCAAGTCCCAAGCCGGTCATCGCCGACTGATAGAGCGACAGTTCCTCGAGTTTTCGGAGCTTCTGGAGGAACCGCAGCCCCGGTCCCATCACCTGACTCTGGCCGAGCGACAGATCCTTCAGCGAGGTGATGCTCGCCAAAGATTCGAGGGCGGCGTCGGGAACTCGGGTCATGTTCAAATTGAGTTGGGTCAGCTCCGGCAGCCCGGGGAGGTAATTGAGCGCTCCCTCCCCGATTTCACTTTCGAACAACGAAAGCGACTGCAGTTCCTTCATGCCGGTCAAATATTTGAGCCCATCACCCTGGAGGCTCATATTTTCGAGATTGAGTCGGCGAAGGGATTTCATATTGGCGATGCTGGCAAGGGCCGCATCCGTCATTCCTGGAGCGACGGTGAACTCGAGAATTCCCGTCTGGTCCGCCAGCGCGGTCATTCCCGCATCGGTGATCCGGGTGTATCGCAGCGAGACGGAGGTCAGTCCTTTGGCGTCGAAGCTCGCCTGCCCTTCGACCGACTCCAGCGCCCGAACCAGATCGCCCGCGTGTCGTTTCAACGCCACAAGCAGCGGATCGTCAACCGCGGATTCGCTCGATGGGATCTCGGCCCGGGCAATATCGGGCTTGCCGATCCGAATGTTCGCCCTTTCGGGAACCTGCAGCTTCACGTAGCTGCCATCGTCCCACTCGGCGGACTGTCCGGCTTTCCAGAACCGCTTGGCCGCTTTCACTTCTGCCGCGTTCGCCGGCTCCCACACCTTCCAGGTTTCGTCCCAATCCTCGTCGACCTCGGCCCAGAACAGGTTCTGGTTCGCAGCTCCCCACCAGTCCGGTTGTCGCGACACTCGCAGAGTCTGCATGGGAGGTTGAGGTGAACGGGAGGCCATGTTGCTGTCGCAAACGATTCACTGGACTCAGCGTATCCAGTCACGCGTTCCTCGCGGATACTTGTACGATCGATCGTACACTTCCCGGCCGGTTGAACCCAGCTTAAAGAGTCAAGAATTGACAGTTGACCCGTGGATCATGACCGATGAACGATGGAAGCGGGAAGTGATTCCGTACCGT